>JAFDVP010000013.1 GCA_018268895.1 Acidobacteriota bacterium
ATGGTGATGCCGGGCGACAACATCCAGCTGGAGATCACGCTGCACACCCCGGTGGCCATGGAGAAGGGCCTCCGCTTCGCTATCCGCGAAGGCGGTCGCACCGTCGGCGCGGGAACCATCTCCGAGATTATTAAGTAAATACGAGCGCCGCCCGCTGAAGGCGGGCGGCGACTCTGACAAGTTCTTTGCGTAAAGAAAAGAGAGAAGACGATGGCAGGACAGAGAATCAGGATTCGTTTGAAGGCTTATGACTACCGCGTGCTCGACACCTCCACCGGAGAGATCGTCGAGACGGCAAAGCGCACTGGCGCACAGGTCGCAGGGCCGATTCCGCTGCCGACGATGAAGAACAAGTACTGCGTTCTGCGTTCGCCCCACGTCGACAAGAAGTCACGCGAGGCCTTCGAGATCCGCACGCACAAGCGCCTGATCGACATTCTCGAGCCCACGCAGCAGACGGTGGACGCTCTGATGAAACTCGACCTCCCTGCCGGCGTCGATGTCGAAATCAAGACGGTTCAGAAGTAACAGGTTTTCAGGATCACCTACAGTGCCCGGTAGGCCCAGGCATGATGAGGAAAGGAAAAGAAGATGTCAGTATCAGGAATTCTCGGTAAGAAGATCGGTATGACCCAGCTGTTCGATGACAAGGGAGAGGTTCACCCCGTCACCGTTCTGAAGGCTGGCCCCTGCGTCATCACGCAGCTCAAGACCCTGGCGAAGGACGGCTACGACGCCGCCCAGATTGGCTATGTCGATTTCGTGAAGGCCTCAAAGGTGAACAAGGCCATGACCGGCCACTTCGCCAAGTCGAACGTTCCTCCTGTCCGCGTGCTGAAGGAAGTCGCTGTCGAGGCCCCCGCTGCTGGTGAGGAGTCGAACGGTGTCAAGGCTGGCGATCGCATTCTGGTCGACATATTCTCCGACGAGAAGTTCGTCGACATTATCGGAACATCGAAGGGCCGCGGCTTCGCAGGCGTTATTCGACGCCATAACTTCGGCGGTGGCCCAAAGTCGCACGGTCACATGTTCCAGGTGCAGGGCTCAATCGGTGCATCGTCGTTCCCTTCGCGCGTATTCCCAGGCCAGCGCATGCCCGGACATATGGGACACGATCAGGTGACGGTCCGCAACCTCCGCATCCGCGGCATCGATCTCGACGAGAACCTGCTGATGGTTGAGGGTGCGGTTCCCGGACCCCGCGATGGATACGTGCTGATCTCGAAGGCCAAGGCTCCGCCGCGCGAGCGTCGTGGCTTCGCCGGCGCAACCACGCTTGACCCGCTGAAGGCTTCGAAGAAGGCTTCGCCCAAGAAGAAGTAATAGCGGGATGAACGGTAAGACCTCTGCTCGGGGAATAGACCGGTAAAGCAGACGAACAAAGTCAGGGCGCGCCGCATTGACGGCCGCACAGAAAGAGAACTGAAGGACGATGGCAAACATCAACGTAGTCAATCTCGGAGGGACGAAGGTCGGTGAGTTCGAACTTGCTGACTCCGTATTCGCCGGTGAGGTGAACGACGCGCTTCTTTGGGAGGCGGTAAAGCATTATCGCGCTTCTTTACGCCAGGGAACTGCCGCAACCAAGAACCGCAAGCTCGTCTCGGGCGCAGGCAAGAAGTTGTGGAAGCAGAAGGGCACGGGCCGCGCTCGTGTGGGCTCGATCCGCACTCCACTCTGGCGTGGCGGTGGTACGGTTCACGGACCGCAGCCTCGCAGCTACGACTATGCGTTCCCGCAGAAGAAGCTGATGGGCGCTCTTCGCTCTGCCATTACGGCAAAGATCTCCGAGGGCAAGTTCACGGTCGTCGATTCCTTCTCGGTTCCCGAGGCGAAGACGAAGCTCTTCCGTCAGGCTCTCGATAAGCTTGAGGCGGGTAAGACGACTCTGCTGGTTGAGACCAGCAAGAAGCTCGACGAGAAGCTTTATCTCGGTTCGCGCAACCTGGCGGGTGTTGAGCTGGTTCTGAGCTCCGAGGTTCATCCCTACGACCTGTTGCGCTATGAGCACGCAGTCTTCTCGAAGGATGCCATCGAGGCCCTTCAGGAGACCTTGAAGAAGTATGTTTCGAAGCGTAAGGCTTCGCAGAAGGAGGTCGCGTAATGCCGACCCTTTATACCGTCATTCGCCGTCCCCTGATCACCGAGAAGGGGATGGGCATCAAGGAGACGCAGAATACTCTCGTGTTTGAGGTTGCCGAGAATGCGACCAAGACCGAGGTCAAGCAGGCTGTCGAGACCCTCTTCAAGGTGAAGGTCTCCGCGGTCCGCACTGCGACCGTCGAGGGCAAGGAGCGCCGCCGTGGCAAGTTCGCCGGCTATCGCCCCGACTGGAAGAAGGCTTATGTTCGCCTGAAGGATGGCGAGAAGATGCCGGAGTATCTCGACAGTCTGTAAGCACTGTCGTCCACAGCCGATTCGCAAAAGTATGGATCGGTTTGAACCAAGTTTGAAGTTTCGACACTAGCTCGGGTGTAAAGGCTAGGAGCAAAGAAGACGATGCCGATCAAATCATTTCGACCGATTACTCCATCACTCCGCTTCACGACGAAGCTGGTTAACGATGACCTGACGACCGACAAGCCGCACAAGCCGCTTCTCGCCGTCAAGCAGCGCACCGGCGGACGCAACTCGTCCGGCGCGTTGACCATGCGCCATCACGGCGGCGGTCACAAGAAGAAGCTGCGCCTGATTGACTTCAAGCGCGACAAGTACGGAATTCCTGCGACGGTGACCACCATTGAGTACGACCCGAACCGCAGCTCACGCATCGCGCTGGTCAGCTATGCCGACGGTGAGAAGCGCTATATCCTGCAGCCGATTGGGCTGAAGGTTGGCCAGACCATCATGAGCGGTCCCGGGGCCGACATCCTGGTTGGCAATGCTCTTCCTCTGAAGAACATCCCGGTCGGTACGATCGTGCATAACATCGAGCTGCGTCCCGGTAAGGGCGCGCAGATGGCGCGTTCGGCCGGGGCCCAGGTGAACCTGGTTGCCAAGGAAGGCGATTACGCTCTCCTGAAGCTGCCCTCTGGCGAGACCCGCAAGGTGCTCGTTGAGTGCATGGCGACTGTCGGCCAGGTAGGCAACACCGATCACGAAAACGTGAGTGTAGGTAAGGCCGGACGCAATCGCTGGAAGGGCATTCGCCCGACCAACCGCGGTGTCTCGATGAACCCGGTCGACCACCCGCACGGCGGTGGTGAGGGTAAGACCTCAGGCGGACGTCATCCGGTGACGCCGTGGGGTCAGCCGACTCGCGGATACAAGACGCGCAACAACAAGCGGACCGACGTGTTCATCGTGAACCGCCGCAGCAAGTAAACAGATTTTTAGAGATTCGGAGCTAGCACATGGCACGTTCTACCAAAAAGGGTCCGTTCATCGACGACCATCTCATGACGAAGGTCAATGTCATGAACCAGACGAACGACAAGAAGGTCCTTCGCACCTGGTCGCGCCGTTCGACCATCCACCCGGACTTCGTCGGCCACACGATCGCGGTACACAACGGCCGCAAGTTCATCCCCGTGTACGTGACCGAGAACATGGTCGGCCACAAGCTCGGCGAGTTCGCGGCGACCCGCACCTTCAAGGGCCACTCCGCCAAGACCGAGACCGCGGCAAAGCCGAAATAAAACGGTCAGCGACATAAGCATTTGTTTAGTTTCTAAGGACTGAAAGTCATGGCAAAGGTAGCAGAGAAGACAAGAGAGTTCCGCGCGGAGGCAAAGTTCCAGCGCACCAGCCCGCAGAAGGCGAAGCTCGTCCTGGACCTGATCAAAGGGCTCCGCGTGGAGCAGGCGATCAACACGGTCCACTTCAACAACAAGCGCATTGCGCCGGTGGTCGAGAAGGTTCTGCGCTCGGCGATCCAGAACGCGAACTACCTCTCGCAGGAGCAGGGTCTGGATGTCGACGTGGACAACCTCTACGTCAAGTCGGCCGTGGCGAACGAAGGTCCTCGTATGAAGCGCATCCGGCCTGCCCCGATGGGACGCGCCTTCCGCTATCAGCGCCGGCTCGCCCACATCGTTGTGACCGTGGCCGAGAAGAACAAGGCTGCTGCCGCTTCGGTGACCGAGGAGCCGGTGGCAGCTCCGGCGAAGAAGGCAGCGAAGAAGACGGCCACCAAGACCGCGGCGAAGAAGGCCCCGGCCAAGAAAGCCGCCGCAAAGAAGCCAGCGACAAAGAAAGCCGCCAAGTAAGCGAACTTTCAGCGTCTGCTTTGAGTAAAATAGAAGTTTTGGAGCATCGCCCGCCGGCTCAACCGGCAGGAGCGGAGAGTAAAGGGAAGCTATGGGACAGAAAGTCCATCCGTATGGGTTTCGCCTCGGCGTCAACAAGCCGTGGAAGTCGCGCTGGTTCGTCGAACGCGGCTATGACAAGCTGCTGGTCGAGGACGTGAAGCTGAAGGCGGAGCTGCGCGACAAGCTCAAGGCCGCCGGCGTCAGCTCGGTCGAGGTGGAGCGTCCCGGCAACAAGCTGCGCCTGATTATCCGCACCGCGCGTCCGGGCATCATCATCGGCCGCAAGGGTGCCGAGATCGACAAGCTCAAGGCCGACATTCAAAAGCGCACCAATCGCGAGGTGTTCGTCGACATCCTCGAGGTCAACAAGCCTGAGCTCGATGCTCAGCTGGTTGCCGAGAACATCGCTCTGCAGCTCGAGAAGCGCGTCAGCTTCCGCCGCGCGATGCGCAAGTCGGTTGACTCCGCTCTGCGCTTCGGTTGCAAGGGGATCAAGGTCCGCGTCTCCGGGCGCCTGAACGGCAACGAGATCGCGCGCTCGGAGTGGTATCTGCAGGGCCGTCTGCCGCTGCACACGCTCCGCGCCGACATCGACTACGGCTTTGCCGAGGCGAAGACGACCTACGGGATCATCGGCGTGAAGACATGGGTCTATCGCGGCGATATCTACGAGCAGAAGAAGCGTCGCGAGCAGGGAACGACAGCGGGCGTCTTCACGTCGTAAACGAAGTTTTGAATTTCAGCTAGATCTGGCGAAGGCTAGAAGCTAGCAGCTAACAGCCAGGGGTTTTCGTTATGTTGATGCCTAAGAAGGTGAAGTATCGCAAGCAGCAGCGCGGCCGGATGACCGGCAAGGCGTGGCGTGGCTCCGATCTTTCGTTCGGTGACTACGGCCTGAAGGTCATGGAGTGCGGTTACATTACCGACCGCCAGATTGAGGCCAGCCGTATCGCGATGACGCGCTTTATCAAGCGTGGCGGCAAAGTGTGGCTGCGTCTGTTCCCGGACAAGCCGATCACCAAGAAGCCGGCCGAAACCCGTATGGGTAAGGGCAAGGGCGCTCCCGATCACTGGGTCTGCGTTGTTCGCCCGGGCAGGATTCTGTTCGAGATGGAAGGCGTCAACCCGGAGATGGCCAAAGAGGCTATGCGTCTGGCCGCTCACAAGCTGCCGCTCAAGACCAGCTTTGTGCAGCGCCACGACGTTGCAGCTACGGTTGCAGCCAAGTAAGAGAGATTTGTTTCAAGGAAGAGACACATGGAACTCGAAAAGATTCGTAACCTCAGTGACGATGAGCTCAAGAGCGAGCAGACCAAGGCGGCAGAGCAGATCTTCCGTATCCGCTTTCAGAAGAGCCTCGGCAATACTGAGGGTCTGAAGAAGCTGCGGACGCTGAAGCTGGACGTCGCCCGCATCAAGACCGTCGCCCGCGAGCGCGAGCTGGGAACCGTCAAGCCCGTTGCCGCTGTTTCCGCAGCTCCCGCAAAGAGCACTCGCAAGAAAGCAAAGAAGGACTAAGCCATGGCAGACACAAATAAGACTGAAGCCGCCGAGCAGACCGCCTCCCGTCGTAACGAGAAGGTTGGCCTGGTCGTCTCGACGAAGATGCAGAAGACTATCGTCGTCGAGATCGAGATGCGCAAGGCGCACCCCAAGTACAAGCGCGTCATGAAGTCGAACAAGAAGTTTTACGCGCATGATGAGCAGAACTCGGCCCGCGTGGGCGACGTGGTTCGCATCCGCGAGGCCCGCCCGCTTTCGAAGCTGAAGCGCTGGTCTCTGGAAGAGATCGTCCGCCGAAGCTCGCTGGCGCTGGCCGATGAGAAGGCTCCTGCCGCTGAAGCCAAGTAAGTTCTGTTGGCGCGGTCCATTGCCGATCTGCGCACTGGGAAGTATATGAGACTCAAAGCCAGGGGATGATAGAATCCCTGGCCGCATCACCAGGAGATGAACGATGTCAGTACAGATGAGAACAATCCTTGACGTGGCCGACAACTCCGGCGCGCGCAAGCTGCAGGTGATCCTGCCCCTTGGTGGCGGTCTCGGCAAGAAGGCCGGCCTGGGCGATGTCGTCACGGCCGCAGTCAAAGAGGCTTCGCCGGACGGAACGGTCAAGAAGGGCAAGGTCGTAAAAGCCGTGATCGTGCGTACCCGCAAAGAGTATCGCCGCAAGGACGGGACCTATATCCGCTTCGATCAGAACGCGGCTGTGGTGATCAACGATGCGATGGAGCCGGTCGGAACCCGCGTCTTCGGTCCCGTGGCCCGCGAGCTTCGCGAGAAGAAGTTCCTCAAGATCGTCTCGCTCGCACCTGAGGTCATCTAGTTTTTCGCCGCAATTTCGTGCGGCGACATCAAGCGGATTCCGGCTCCGACAGACCGCCGAGGGCAGGAGAGGTAATTTATGGCAGGCATCAAGATCAAGCGCAACGACACCGTCGAAGTGATTGCAGGCAAAGACAAGGGTAAGCGCGGTCGTGTTCTTCGCGTCATCGCGGACAAGAACCGCGTTCTGGTCGAGCACGTGATGATCGTCAAGAAGCACGTGAAGCCGAACCCGCAGCGCAACATCAAGGGCGGTATCGCCGAGCAGGAGTCCCCGATCCACATCTCGAATGTGATGCTGGTCGACAGCGAAGGCAACAAGACCCGCGTTGGATCAAGGGTTGAGGGCGACAAGAAGGTCCGCATCTCGAAGGTGAGCGGAAACGCGATCGCCGAGAAGAAGTCGAAGAAGTAGCATTTCGGAAGTTTGTAGTTGCAACAAGAATCCAAGGTTCACCCCACGAAACGGTAGACGGCATAAGCCAACCCGGAACCGTGGAGAAAGCGAAGAAGAAGATGGCATCGCGATTCAGAGAGAAGTACGAGAAAGAGATCAAACCGGCGCTCGCCAAGGAACTCAACATCGAGAACGTGATGGCGATTCCGAAGCTGGAGAAGATCGTCGTCAACATGGGCCTGGGCGAAGCGACCCAGAACGTCAAGATCATGGATCCGCTGGTGGCCGATCTTGCGGCGATCACCGGTCAGAAGCCCGTGACCACCAAGGCCAAGAAGTCGATCGCAGCCTTCAAGGTTCGCGAGGGTATGCCCATCGGCGCGATGGTCACTCTCCGTGGCGATGCGATGTACGAGTTCCTCGATCGCCTGGTTTCGATTGCGCTTCCGCGCGTTCGCGACTTCCGCGGCGTATCGTCCAAGAGCTTCGACGGCCGCGGCAACTATACGCTCGGTCTTCGCGACCAGCTCATCTTCGCCGAGATCGATTATGCCAAGGTCGACAAGCTCAAGGGCATGAACGTCACCATCGTGACCACCGCTCAGGACGACAACGGCGCTCGCGCCCTTCTGCGCGGCTTCGGTATGCCCTTCCGTCAGGGAGCGTAACGGCATCGGTCCCGGCCTGGCGGCCCTAAACAGG
This sequence comes from Acidobacteriota bacterium, assembly GCA_018268895.1. NCBI lineage: Bacteria > Pseudomonadati > Acidobacteriota > Acidobacteriota bacterium. Next base: position 7,675 of record JAFDVP010000013.1, read on the forward strand.
TTTTTGAAGGATAGAGAGTAAAGGTTATGTCAACTACAGCAAAGCGCGTCAAAGACGCAAGCAAGCCGAAGTTCAAGTCCCGCAAGCACAACCGCTGCCAGCTCTGCGGCCGTCCTCGCGCCTACCTTCGGAAGTTCGGTGTCTGCCGTCTCTGCTTCCGCTCGCTCGCTCTCAAGGGAGAGATTCCGGGCGTCGTGAAGTCGAGCTGGTAAGCTGATACAATAAAATCGCTAGCCGCGTACGGAGTTTTTGTCCGCACGCCCGCTCCAGAGACCTCATTCGAGCCAAGGTTCAGGGTGCAGACGTCTGGAACGCAAAACAAGCAGGCAACAAGACATTCCCGCTGGTTCTCGCATGAGGTACGTCTGCGAGCGAACGGGGGATGAAGGAGAATGAATGAACCTCACCGATCCAGTAGCAGACTTTCTGACCCGCATCCGTAACTCCATCCGCGCCCGTCACCAGAAGCTCGACGTTCCGGCCTCAAAGCTGAAGGCCGAGATCGCCCGCATCCTGAAGGACGAGGGCTACATTGCCAACTACAAGGCGACGGAAGAGAACGGCCAGAAGGTCATTCGCGTTTACCTGAAGTACGGCACCAATAATGAGGCGGCGATCCGTGATCTGCAGCGTGTCTCGCGTCCCGGCTGCCGCGTTTATGTTGGCCGCGACGAGATCCGCCGCGTTCAGGGCGGCCTCGGCATCTCGATCATGACCACTCCAAAGGGTGTCATGACAGGCCGTCAGGCACGTCGCGAAGGCGTTGGCGGTGAGATTCTCTGCGAAGTCTGGTAGTCGCCAGCTTTTGCAGTTCTTGGCTTTATGTAACACCCGGCAGTGAAACTGCCGCAGGCTGCAGTGGAACGAAGATGACGGCAATCAGCTTCGCGACTCGCAAGCCGCTCAAAGGATTCTGAAATGTCTCGTATTGGCAAAAAGCCGATTCCCGTACCCGCCGGTGTTAAGTACACCGTCAACGGCAACACCGTTCTGGTTGAAGGCCCCAAGGGCAAGGTCACCGCGCTGCTCCCAGCCGGTATCACGCTTGTGCAGAAGGATGGCGCTATCGTCACCGAGCGCGAGAACGACAAGCAGGCTGCATTTCACGGTCTCGCCCGCGCCCTGGTTTTCAATGCGGTGCAGGGTGTTACTGCTGGATGGACCAAGGAACTCGACATCGTCGGTATCGGTTACCGCGTCGAGATGAAGGGCAAGGGGGTCGTCGTGTTCACCCTCGGCTACTCGCACCCGATCGAGTTTCCGCTGCCAACCGGCATCGAGGTCGCGATCGACCCGAAGCAGACGCACCTGACCATCTCCGGTATCGACCGGCAGAAGGTTGGCCAGGTTGCCGCCGATATGCGTGCGTTGCGCAAGCCCGATCCGTACAAGAACAAGGGCGTCCGCTACACCGGCGAGAAGCTGAAGAAGAAGGTTGGCAAGACGGGCGCTAAGTAAGGCCCTGGCGTAAGCCGCAAGTTAGGAACCGGAGGCTGGGCCAGGAGCTTGCCCAGCAAGGTTGAGGAAGCTCTGAAGTCTGCCTCCGGTCCCTGTTCCCTGATTTGCAGTACAAAACCGAACGTCGCCGGCACTCTGGCGACGCTGTTAGGAAGGAAAACAAACGATGATTACTCCTCGCAAACGCGACGTTATCCGCAAGCGCGTCCACACGCGCATCCGTGAGAAGATGTCCGGCACAGCGGAGCGTCCGCGCCTGAACGTCTACCGTTCGCTCGATCACATCTATACGCAATTAATCGACGACGCCTCCGGCGTCACGATCGCATCGGCTTCCACGCTCGCCAAGAAGGGTGAGACGAAGAAAACCGGCGGCAACGTGGCAGCGGCCGTCGAAGTGGGCAAGTTGATCGCCGAGCGCGCGCAGCAGAAGGGCATCAAGAAGGTGGTCTTCGACCGCGGCGGCTATCTCTACCACGGTCGCATCAAGGCGCTGGCCGACGCAGCTCGCGAAGCCGGCCTGGAGTTCTAAAAGTTTGTTGAACGGCGCCCCGGAGTGGGCCGCCAGAAAGCTGGATGAGACATTATGGCAACAAAGAAAAAGATCGATGCGAACCGGCTCAACCTGAAGGACCAGGTGGTCAGCATCAACCGCGTGACCAAGGTCGTCAAGGGCGGTAAAAACATGTCGTTTGCCGCGCTGGTCGTCATTGGCGATCCGGCGGAGGGTGTTGTCGGCTACGGCTCAGGCAAGGCCAAGGAAGTTCCGCAGGCCATCCGCAAGGGTATCGAGGCCGCCAAGAAGAACCTCTTCAAGGTGAACCTGACCGAGACGACGATTCCGCATCAGGTTCTGGGCCACTATGGCGCAGGCCAGGTCATGCTGAAGCCCGCCCCCGAAGGTACCGGCGTCATCGCCGGAGGCACGGTTCGCGCAGTGATGACCTCGGCCGGCGTGCAGAACGTCCTGACCAAGTCCATCGGCACCAAGAACCCGCACAACGTGATCAAGGCCACCTTCGACGCTCTTATCCAGCTTCGCAGCAAGGCCGATGTCGCGGCGCTGCGCGGCAAGGCTGAAGAAGAGCTGTAAGCAAGTTTTTTGAAGAAGAGTCAGAGGAGTTTAGCAATGGCCGAAACCAAAGCCAAAATCAAGCTGCAATACTTCCGTTCGAAGATCGCCACGCCGGAGAAGCACAAGCTCGTCGTCAAGGGCCTCGGCTTTACCCGTCTGAACCAGATCGTCGAGCGCGAGGACACGCCGTCCATCCGCGGCATGGTCGCCAAGATCCCCCACCTCGTCCGCGTTGTCGAGTAGGGTGGAGTTGTCGACTCTTAATCGATTGGTTTAAAACCCAATCCCAAAATGCGAGTCGGGAGAAACCTCCCGGCGTTATAGCGAGGAAGCAATGGCAATTCGTAATCTCTCCAATCTGAAGGCCCCTGCAAAGGCCAATAGCAACAAGAAGCGTGTCGGCCGCGGTATGGGCTCGGGCATGGGTAAGACCTCGACCCGCGGCCACAAGGGCCAGGGATCGCGTTCGGGCTCCAGCCTGATGCGCGGCTTTGAAGGCGGTCAGATGCCGCTGCACCGCCGTCTTCCCAAGCGCGGCTTTACCAATATCTTCCGCACAGAGTACACCGTACTTGGCCTGGATCGTATCGCTGAAATCAACGAAGCGTCCAAGGTGACCGAGTTCACCCTCGACAAGATCGTATCCCTCGGCCTTCTCCGTAAGCGCAATGGACTCATCAAGGTTCTGAACAACGGAGAGATCAAGGTCGCTGTGACGGTGCACGCGCACAAGTTCTCGAAGACCGCCCAGGAAGCGATCGAGAAGGCTGGCGGCAAGGCCGTTGTGATCGGCTAAGGCTGACAGCATGTAAAATTCTGGCAGGCGAGGGAGGCGTCCCTCGCATCGCCGTTTCACCCGGAATCATCCGCTTCACCCCCGAGGTCCCGCTCTCCGATGTTCGACAAGTTCGCAAACATCTTCCGTATCCCAGACCTCCGCAAGCGCGTTCTTTTCACGCTTGCGTTGCTGGCTGTCTATCGTCTGGGATCGCACATTCCCACCCCCGGCATCAACGGCAGTATGCTGGCTGAGTTCTTCAACCAGAATTCCGGCTCGGCGCTTGGGCTTGTCGACCTGTTTTCGGGCGGCAACCTGCGCAAGCTGACGATCTTCGCCCTTGGCATCATGCCGTACATCACGGCGTCGATCATCTTTCAGTTGCTCACGGTGATCTATGAGCCGCTGGCGAAGCTGCAGAAGGAAGGCGAGCTTGGCCGCCGCAAGATCACCCAGTGGACGCGCTATGTCACTGTGCTGCTAGGTATCGTGCAGTCGTTCACGATTGCGCTGACCCTGACCAATACATCGACCGGTGCGTCGATGGTTACGATTCCTCGCAGCTACTTCATCCCGATGTGCGTTCTGACGCTCACTGCGGGAACGGCCTTCATCATGTGGCTGGGTGAGCAGATCACCGAGCGTGGTATTGGCAACGGCATGTCGCTGCTGATCTTTACCGGCATCGTTGTCGGCCTGCCAAAAGGCATTCAGGAGCTGTACGAAAAGTTTGAAACTGCTGCATGGGGGGCATTTACACCCGTAGCTATCGCGATCCTGGTTGTCGGCATGATCGCCGTGGTGGCCTTCATCGTCTACGTTGAGCGCTCCGAGCGCCGTATCCCTGTCCAGTATGCCAAGCGGATCGTCGGCCGTCGCATGATGGGCGGACAGTCGACCCATCTTCCGCTCAAGGTGAACTCGGGCGGCGTGATGCCGGTTATCTTCGCCAGCTCCATTCTTTCGGCTCCTCTGCTCTTTTCCGGCATGAGCTTCTTCGGCAGCGGGCCTCTGCGGGATACCAAGATCTTTGGGCCCCTGTTTCAGTATCTTGCTCCAGGTGAGCCCTGGTACGAGTTGCTGTACATGGTGGCGATCGTCTTCTTCGCCTACTTCTATATCTCGATCGTCTTTCGTCCGGACGACATCGCCGACAACATGCGCAAGTACGGCGGATTCATTCCAGGCATTCGCCCCGGGAAGCGCACGGCCGACTTCATCAATGATGTCCTGACCCGCATCACGCTGGTTGGCGCGCTGTACCTGATTATTATCTCGATCATTCCTCAGCTCATTATCAGCGGTATCCATTTCAATCATCTTTGGTTGATTGGTCCCGTCTTCGACAAGTTGCCGAGCTGGATGACCAACGGGCTGGGCGTAACCTTCTACTTTGGCGGCACAAGTTTGCTGATCGTTGTGGGTGTCGCGATGGATACCGTACAGCAGGTTGAATCGCAACTTATCATGCGCCACTACGACGGCTTCACCCCGAAGAGTGGTCGTATCCGTGGACGCAAGAGCTGGTAGGGAAGTGGCAACGTTGACCTCTGAATCCGCACATTCTCCGGCCCCGGCAGATGTATTTCTGCCTGGGCCGGTGCTTCTTCTGGGTGCCCCCGGCGTTGGCAAGGGAACACAGGCGCAACTGTTGATGGTCGGCTATGGTATCCCGCAGATCTCCACCGGCGACATCCTGCGCGACAACATCTCCCGTGGCACTGAACTCGGCAAGTCTGCCAAAGGACTGATGGACCAGGGACAGCTTGTTCCCGATCAGATGGTCAACGACATGGTCGGAGCCCGTCTTACGCAGCCCGATGTCAAGCGTGGCTACATTCTCGACGGTTATCCGCGTACGCTTGGCCAGGCTGAGTGGCTCGATGCACACCTGATCTCTCTGGAACAGAGTGTCGGCGCGGTTGCACTGCCTTTGATCGCGGTGAACATCCGCGTCGATGAGCAGGTGCTTCTCCAGCGCATCACTGGCCGTCGCATCTGCACGAAGTGCAAGCATATCTACAATGCCTACTCGAAGCCTCCGAAGCAGGAAGGCATCTGCGACCTCGACGGCTCTTCGCTGCAGCACCGGTCCGACGATACAGAGGCCGCTTTTACCGAGCGCATGAAGGCGTATAACTCGCTCACTGCCCCCGTGATCGAGCACTACAGCAAGCAGGGCCGCTTTCATGAGGTCGACGGTGATCGCCCGGTCGAAGAGGTTACAGCCAGCATTGAATCGTCGCTTCGCCAGCTTCGCGGAATTGGAGCCTGATCGATGGCGATCATGATCAAGACGCCGCAGGAGATCGAGAAGATGCGGATCTCCGGGATCGCTCTTCGGAAGGTTCATGACGCGCTTGCGTCTCATGTCGTCGCTGGCGCCTCGACGATGGATCTCGAGGAGATCGCAGTCCAGAAGATCGCCGAACTTGGCGGCAAAGCGGCCTTCAAGGGGTACCACGGATATCCTTCTGCCCTGTGCACGTCGATCAACGAAGAGGTTGTCCACGGGATGCCGAATGCGAAGCGAGTGCTGAAAGACGGCGACATTCTCTCGATCGATTGTGGCGTCATCATCGACGGGTTCTATTCAGATGCCGCCGTAACGTATTCCATCGGAAAGCCTTCCGAGAAGACACAGAAGCTGCTCGATGTGACAAAAGCGTCCCTTGAGGCAGCGATTGAGCAGTGCCAGGTGGGGGGGAGGCTCTTCGATATCTCCGCGACAGTGCAGGAGATGTGTGAAGCCGAAGGTTTCGGCGTAGTACGGGAGTTTGTCGGCCACGGGATCGGCCGCAGCATGCACGAGGACCCCCAGGTTCCCAACTTTGGCACACGGGGCAAAGGACCAAGGCTAAAGGCTGGGATGGTGCTGGCGATTGAGCCGATGATCAACGCCGGCGGCCCCGAAGTGAAGGTTTTGAAGGACGGTTGGACTGCCGTGACCGTGGATGGGAGCTATAGCGCTCACTTCGAGCATACGGTAGCCATCACCAAAGACGGCCCTGTGGTGCTTACCCGCTAAATCGGCGCTATTATTTAGCGATCAAGGCCAAAATCTGAGGTATCATAAAAGATGCTGTGTGCGGTATGCCGTGCGCTCATGTACAAGGAGATCGTTTGTCGAAGGAAGATGCAATTGAGGTAATGGCAGTGGTCGTTGAGACCCTGCCCAACGCGATGTTCAAGGTCGAGCTTGAGAACAAGCATCAGGCCCTGGCGCACGTCTCCGGACGTATGCGTAAGAACTTCATCCGCATCCTCCCCGGCGACCGTGTCGCGATTGAGCTCAGCCCGTATGATCTCAACCGCGGCCGCATTGTCTACCGCTACAAGTAGACGGAAAGCAGCTTCTGGCTTTTGGCATTGGCTTCTAGCTGGAAACAAATTGGAATCAGGCAATCAGGCTTGCAGCAAATGGCCTCTGGCTAATAGCTAGAAGCTAGGGGCTGACGGCTGTTTTAGGAGAAGTAATGAAGGTTCGTGCGTCAGTAAAGAAGATCTGCGATAAGTGCAAGGTGATCCACCGCCGCGGCGTGGTTCGCGTCATCTGCGAGAACGCCAAGCACAAGCAGCGTCAGGGCTAAGATTCAGCAACCGGAGGCGGGTCATCCGTCTCCAGCATCCGGCCCCCCGCGGGGCTAGTTCGCCGAAGTCAAGGCGTGCGATGAACCCCGCGGACATAGCCGAAACATCAACCCGCTCCGTGGCGAAGCTTCCGGCGCATAACGATAAGGACTCAAATGGCACGTATTGCTGGAGTCGACGTACCGAACAACAAGCAGGTACGCATCGGACTCACTTATATCTTCGGTATCGGCGACTCGCGCGCTGCGAAGATCCTGGCCAAGGCGGATGTCGATCCGTTTGCCAAGATCGCAACGCTCGACGAGGACCAGTTGAACCGCATCCGTCACGTCATCGAGCAGGAAGGCCAGATCGAAGGCGACCTCCGCAAGGACGTCTCGCTGAACATCAAGCGCCTGATCGAAATTCAGTCGTACCGTGGTCTTCGTCACCGCCGTTCGCTTCCCGTCCGCGGCCAGCGCACCCACACCAACGCTCGTACCCGCAAAGGTCCTCGCAAGGGCACCGTCGCCGGTAAGAAGAAAGCGACGAAATAAGCCATGGCGAAGACTCAGCAGAAGACTGCCGGCAAGGCTGGCAAGAACAAGAAGTTCAAGAAGCGCGAGCGGAAGAACGTTCCGTTCGGTCTGGTTTTCATCCAGGCTTCATTCAACAACACCATCGTCACGATCACCGACCAGACAGGCAATACGCTCAGCTGGAAGAGCTCGGGCTCGCTCGGCTTCCGCGGCTCCCGCAAGGGGACCCCGTTCGCTGCGCAGCAGGCTGCCGTTGGCGCTGCCAACGCTGCCCGCGAGCACGGTCTGCGTTCGGTCGATGTGCGCGTCTCGGGCCCCGGTTCGGGCCGCGAGTCGGCCATCCGCGCGCTCGCCTCGGCCGGTATCGAGGTGCGTTCGATCCGCGACGTTACGCCGATCCCGCACAACGGCTGCCGTCCTCCGAAGCGCCGCCGCGTATAAGAAGTGTTCTCTGGCGTCAGTTCTCAGTTGTCGGTAACTGAGAACTGAACACCGAGAACCGACAACTAACAATGGATCGCGATGAAGCGCAGCCAGCGCGTAAAACGATCGACACCCGAAGTCAGGAGACAAGAAAGTTATGGCACGTTACACAGGACCCGTCTGCCGCCTCTGCCGCCGCGACGGCACCAAACTCTTCCTCAAGGGCGCGAAGTGCTTCTCCGAGAAGTGCCCCGTCGAGAAGCGCAACTTCCCCCCAGGACAGCACGGCCAGTCGAAGAAGCAGAAGAAGGTCGTCGGCTACGGTCTTCAGCTTCGTGAGAAGCAGAAGGCGAAGCGCATCTACTTCACGCTGGAGACGCAGTTCCGCGCCTACTACGAGAAGGCATCGAACAAGACCGGCGTCACCGGCGAGCTCCTGCTCCAGCAGCTTGAGACCCGCCTGGACAACATCGCCTACCGTCTTGGCTTTGCTCTGAGCCGCCGTCAGGCCCGCCAGATCGTTCGTCACGGCCACATTCAGGTCAACGGTCGCAAGGTCAACATCCCGTCCTTCCAGTGCAAGGTTGGCGACGAGATCGCGATTCGCGAAGGCTCGAAGTCGATCGTCGTCCTCGAAGAGGCGAAGAACTTCGCAAGCGGCCAGCGCGCCGCAACCTGGCTCGATATCAACCGCGACAATCTTTCGGGCAAGGTTCTTTCTCTGCCGAAGCGCGAAGATATCCAGCTCCCGGTCAATGAGCAGCTGATCGTCGAACTTTACAGCAAGTAATCGTTTGGTTGTCATCCCGCAGCGAAGCGGAGGGATCTGCTTCCCGCTGCGGGATGGCTTCCAGCAGCATCAACCACAACTTAAACCGCAACCGAACCACCCGCCAGACCGCAAAGTGCTTCGCGGCTAGGACGGATAAAGGAGAAACACATGCTTTGGAGAGGATTCCAGAAGCCCAAGCGCCTCGCAGTCGACAGCGAAACACTCACAGAAAAGTACGGCAAGTTCAGCGCCCAGCCCTTTGAGCGCGGCTTCGGTACAACCATCGGCAATGCGCTGCGTCGCACCCTGCTCTCGTCCATCGAGGGCGCGGCCGTGACGGCAGTCCGCATCGAGGGCGTGTTGCACGAGTTCCAGTCGATCGCCGGCGTTGTCGAAGACGCGACCGACATCATCCTCAACCTCAAGCAGATTCCGTTCAAGCTGAACGGCGACGGCCCCAAGGCGCTCTATCTGCGCTCCGACGCGGCCGGCGTTGTGACCTCCGGTTCGATCGAGGCCGACGGCGACGTCGAGATCCTCGACAAGGACGTCTACATCTGCACTATCTCCGAGGGCGGCAAGATCGACATGGAGATGCGCCTCAAGCGCGGCCGCGGTTACATCTCGGCCGACAAGAACTTCGACGCCGACCTGGGCCTTGGCTTCATTCCGGTCGACAGCGTCCATTCGCCTGTGCGCAAGGTCAACTACCTCGTTGAGGCGGCGCGTCTCGGTCAGATCACAGACTACGACAAGCTCACACTCGAGATCTGGACCAACGGCACGGTGCTTCCCGCCGACGCGCTCGGCCTTTCGGCCAAGCTGCTCAAGGACCACATGTCGATCTTCATCAACTTCGAGGAGGAGATGGAGGCCGGTCACGATGGCGGTCACGATGGCCCGGCGGTCCGCAACGAGAACCTCAACCGCTCGGTCGAAGAGCTTGAGCTCTCGGTTCGCAGCTACAACTGCCTGAAGAATGCCAATATCGCGACCATCGGTGAACTGATCCAGAAGACCGAAGCAGAGATGCTGAAGACGAAGAACTTCGGCCGCAAGTCCCTGAACGAGATCAAGGAGATCCTCGCGCAGATGGGCCTGTCGCTCGGCATGAAGATCGACGAGAACGGCAACCCGCAGCCCGGACCGACGTCCGTCCTGCCGGCAGCGACGCTCGCCGCCAGCTTCGGCCGCTTCGATGACGACGATGATGACGAGGATGAGGACGACGATCTCGCTCTTCCCGCCGATTCGGACAACTTCTAAGAGCAGGGAATAGGGGACAGGGAGTAGGGAGTAGCAAGCCCTTGCTCCCTGTTTCAAGCATCACCCATAACAATCCGGTTGAGCACAAGCTCTGACCGAAGGAGATCAAACAATGCGCCATCGCAATGCAGGTTTCAAACTAGGACGTAACACCAGCCACCGCCGCGCTACACTGCGCAACCTCGTCACTTCGATCGTTTTGATGGACCGCATTGAAACGACCGTCACCAAGGCGAAGGCATCCAAGCCGCTCGTCGAGCGCATGATCACCCTCGGCAAGCGCGGCGATGTTCACGCTCGCCGCCAGGCTGCGGCTTATCTGCTGACGCCTGAGTCGGTCGACCGCCTCTTCGCGGTGGTGGCCCCGCGCTACGCCTCGCGCAACGGCGGCTACTCGCGCATCACGCGCACCGGAGCACGCAAGGGCGACGCCGCAGAGATGGCGTTCATCGAGCTGCTTGGCGCCGAGCAGGAGTTGAACGAGAAGGCGCAGAAGCGCGCCGAAGTTCGCGCCAAGAAGCGCGAAGAGCTACAGAAGCAGCTTGAGGAGCAGACCCCTCAGGCAGGTGAAGAGGGCGAGCAGTCGTAAGATTGTGACTGCTGCAGAAATCCGGAATGGCGCATCCGTCAGGATGCGCCATTCTTTTGCTGGTGACACGTTCTCCATAACGCGCCGTGAAGACGCTGCCGTATCCGGTAAATTAGAGTTGTGGCCGAGTTGAAACCAATCTCACTCTCCGACCGCCAGTTCCATCTGATCTCGCGGGCATTGGCCGATCCTCGCCGGTACGAGATTCTCCAGAAGCTGGGAAACAAAGATGTCTGCGCCTGCGGCGACATTCGGGAGTGTATCCCAGTCAGCGCAGCCACGCTCTCTCACCACATGAAAGAGCTGGAAAACGCAGGCCTGATTGAGTCGGAGCGCGACGGAAAGTTCGTCAACTACACGCTCCGGCGGGATGTGCTCGGAGCATATCTCGATCGACTGAAACAGATCTGAGCCCGGGCCGCAATCGCTGAAGAGCGCTACGTTACAGGGCCAGGATTGAAGAGGGCGTACTCGTTGTGCAGGCCCCACTTGTCGGCCCAGGTCTTGTGCTCGCCGCTTGCCACTTTGAGAATCAGCCGGAAGATCTCCCAGCCAACATCTTCGGTCGTTGCCTCACCCGTGGCAATGCGGCCTGCGTCGATGTCGATCAGGTCGTGCCACCGTTCTGCAAGCGAAGTTCGGGTAGCAACCTTGATAACAGGAGCCATGGCAAGACCGTATGGTGTACCGCGCCCGGTCGTAAATACGTGCATGTTCATGGAAGCGGCCAGTTGAAGCGTGCCGCAGATGAAGTCGCTGGCCGGTGTTGCGGCAAAGACCAGTCCCTTCTGCGTGACCCGCTCCCCGGGAGCCGCTACGCCCATCAGCGCGCTGGTGCCCGCCTTCGCGACGGAGCCAAGAGCTTTTTCGACGATGTTGCCGAGGCCGCCCTTCTTGTTTCCCGGCGATGGATTTGCGCTGCGGTCTGCCTCTCCCTGCGCGAGGTAGTTGTCGTACCAGGCCATCTCGCGGATCAGATCGCGGGCGACGTTCTCGTTGGCGGCCCTTGCCGTAAGAAGATGAACGGCGTCACGCACCTCGGTCACTTCAGAAAAGATCACGGTCGCACCGGCGCGAACGAGAAGGTCGGCCGCGAAGCCCAAGGCGGGGTTCGCGGTCACTCCCGAGAAGGCATCGCTGCCACCACACTGGAGGCCGACGACGAGATCGGACGCCGGACAGGTGACGCGGACGCGCCTGTTGAGTCGCTCGAGGCGATTTTCTGCCATCCCCATCAACGCCGCAACCATGTCGGCGAAGCCGTGATGCTCCTCGTCCTGAAGGCGGATCACGTATGGCTCATCGGCCAGCACCGGTAACGCGCTTGAAGGAAGCATCTGCACGGGCTGCATCTTTTCGCAGCCCAGGCTGACCACTACGGGTTTGCCGCCGAGGTTCGGGTTGAGACTGAGATTGCGCAGCGTGCGTATCGGAATCGCCGCTCCCGGGGCCTGAATGGCAACGCCACAGCCGTAATTATGCGTAATAGCAATAACGTCGTCGACGTTTGGGTACCGCGGCAGTATTTCGTTCTTGATACGGCGAACGGCGTAGTCCACCGTTGCCGCGACGCACTGCACTGTTGTGCTGATGGCGAGGATATTCTTTGTTCCCGCAGTGCCGTCGGCGTTGCGATATCCCTGAAAGGTGTAGCCCATGAGCGGAGCAAGCGGGACCGGCGTTGCCGTCGCAAGTGGAAGCGTATCGAGGGAAGGAGGAGGAGGCGAAATCATCGCATCCTCAGGTACCCATGCGCCTTTGGAGATCGCTCGCGCTGCGTAGCCGATGACAGAGCCATAGCGGACGATGGCGTCCCCAGAGTTGAGATCCGTCAGTGCAACCTTGTGTGCTTCGGGTACTGCTTCGAGCAATGTGAGTCCGGACGGAAAAACACTACCCGCAGGCAGACCGCCGGCATTCACAATAATGGCGACGTTGTCGCGATCATCGATGCGAATATATCGAGGTTTGATGGAATCGGTCATCGCCGCTTGTGATGGCTAGCCCTGTACGAACTTGCCGTCCTGAAGCCTCCATAAATGCAACGGGTTTTGGTCAGTCAATTCTTCAGGCAATAACTCTGCGGGAAAGTTCTGGTAGCAGACTGGTCGCAGAAAGCGGTCGATGGCCGTCGCTCCAACAGAGGTGTGGCGATCGTTGCTCGTTGCCGGATAAGGGCCACCGTGAACCATCGCATACGAGACCTCGACGCCGGTCGGAAAACCGTTTATCAGAATACGGCCGGCCTTGCGTTCGAGAACGCCGACCAACGCCTTCGCAAAAGCAGTGTCGGCAGAGGACATGTGAAGAGTTGCCGTTAGCTGCCCTTCGAGCGACTCGGCAAGGTCGATCATCTGTTGCGTGTTATCGCAAGCGACAAGTAGAGACGATGGACCGAAGACCTCTTCGGACAGGCGTCGATCTTTGAGGAAGGTCGATGCCGTCGTCTTGAAAAGAGTGGGTACGGCAGCACACTGGCCGCGAGGCGTCGCTTGTCCTCGCGCAATCTGCGTGACATCGTCGTGCCCTTCAAAGGCGCGGACTCCGTGCTCATATGCCGCGTGGATTCCATGGCTGAGCATCGTCGAGAAGCCCTTTGCCGAAAATTTTTCGATGACAGCCCTCTCGAAGTAATCGAAGGCCGTACTCTTCATTGCGAAGACGATTCCCGGCTGTGTGCAAAACTGGCCCGCTCCCAGCGTGGCAGAATCGGCAAAGCCCTGTGCCAGAGCAGCGACGTCGCCGCCTAGCGCTCCGGGCAGAAGGAAGACAGGATTGACGCTGCTCATCTCAGCGTAGATCGGAATGGGCACAGGGCGCTTCGCCGCAATGGATGCAATGGCCAGCCCGCCGCGGCGGCTTCCTGTAAAAGCGACTGCGGTGATCGCTGGATGCGCCGCAAGCGCTTCGCCGACACGATTGCCTTGGCCTGTGATCAGAGCAAAGACTCCGGCGGGCAATTTGCAATCAGCGACGGCTTTTTGAATTGCTCGACCGACAAGCTCGGATGTGCCCGGGTGAGATGGATGCGCCTTTGTTACGACCGGGCACCCTGCTGCAAGCGCCGAAGCTGTGTCGCCGCCGGCGACGGAGAAGGCGAGCGGGAAGTTGCTCGCTCCAAAGACGGCAATCGGGCCAAGAGGAATCTTGCGGTGCCTGAGATCGGGTCTCGGCAGAGGTGTGCGATCGGGGAGCGCAGAATCAAGAATGGGAGCAATCCACAAGCCCTGCCGTACAACGCTTGCGAAGAGTCGCAACTGGCCCACCGTGCGTCCACGTTCGCCTTCGATGCGCGGGCGCGGTAGACCGCTTTCGGCCATCGTGCGCTCGATCAACTCGTCGCCGAGGTCCATGATGCACTGCGCGACCGCTTCAAGAAATGTCGCGCGAGATTCGAGCGAAGTATTGCGGTAGGTATCAAATGCTTGTGATGCGAGCCTGCACGCCTGATCGATCTGTTCGACCGATGCACCGTAGAACTCCGGTTCCATCAACTCGCCGGTAGCGGGGTTGATGGCGCGGAATTTTTCCGCTGTTCCTTGAACTGCATCGCTGCCAAGTAGAAGTCTGCCGCTTATCTGCATGAAGCCCATCTCCAATATCGTTGTTCGCCGCATGATTAGATTCGCGGCAGAAGGCATGGTCTCTTGGGGTCAAACCTCCAGCCCGGCATCAGGCACTGCATTGCGAGCGCATCGTCGCGGCTGCCGAGCTCCATGCTCCTGTATAACAAGTTTGCGTGTTCCACCTGCTTCCAGTCCAGTTCTACGCCAAGTCCGGGTGTGGAGGGCACGGCGATCTCTCCGCTTTCGATGCGAAGCGGTTCCTTTGTAAGACGTTGGCCATCCTGCCAGATCCAGTGCGTATCGATCGCAGTCACTTTGCCGGGAGCAGCGGCGGCGACATGAGTAAACATCGCAAGCGATACATCGAAATGATTGTTGGAGTGCGATCCCCAAGTGAGACCCCAGTCGCGGCAAAACTGCGCGACGCGAACGGATCCCTGCATCGTCCAGAAGTGCGGATCAGCCAGAGGGATGTCTACCGCCTTGAGCTGTGCCGCATGCCGAAGCTGCCGCCAGTCCGTAGCAATCATATTCGTTGCAGTGGGGAGACCCGTTGCGTTGCGGAACTCCGCCATGATCTCGCGGCCTGAAAAACCCTTCTCCGCTCCACACGGATCTTCAGCATAGGCAAGGACGGTGTGCTTCCCGGCGCAGAGATGTATTGCTTCATCGAGCGACCAGGCGCCGTTGGGATCGAGGGTAATGCGTGCGTCTGGAAAACGTTCTGCAAGCGCGGTCACAGCCTCCATCTCTTCGATCCCATCCAATACTCCGCCCTTCAACTTGAAATCATTGAAGCCGTAGCGGCGATGCGCGGTCTCTGCCAGCTTCACAATTGAATCTGGAGTCAGCGCCTCTTCGTTCCTGAGGCGAAACCACTCATCGTGACTGCTTTCTTCACTACGGTAAGAGAGATCGCTGCGCTTGCGATCGCCGATAAAGAACAGATAGCCAAGCGCTTCTACCTTTGATCGCTGCTTACCTTCACCGAGCAACGCTGCAACGGGGAGTTCCAGGAACTGTCCGAGCAGATCGAGCATCGCCGATTCGATTGCTGTGACCGCGTGTACAGCCGTTCGCAGGTCGAAGGTCTGGAGACCGCGGCCTTCGCTGTCGCGATCCGCGAACTGGCCATGTACGGTGTTCAGCACAGACTGGTAGCGCGCAATCTGCTGACCGATGACGAGAGACGTGGCTTCCCTGAGTACAGAGCGAATCTTCTCGCCGCCAGGGACCTCTCCAACGCCCGTATGCCCGGCGTTGTCGGTAAGTACAACGAGGTTGCGGGTGAAGAATGGAGCGTGCGCGCCGCTCAGGTTGAGCAACATGCTGTCGTGCCCCGCGACGGGGATGACGCGCATCGACGAAACGACCGGAGTAGGTGCAGATATTGTCTGCATCAGGAGACAGCCCTCTCTGCGGCAGGTGCGAAATCGACGCGATGGATCGTGCCCACAAGCGGCAGATAAGCAATGATCGCGGCAAGCGCTGTAAATCCAACGAAGACCAGCGCGAGGTTGAACGATCCCGTCTTCTGCACAATAAACCCGATGATGATGGGCGTTGTGATTCCTGCGAGGTTGCCGATCAGGTTGAACAGACCGCCGTTGATGCCGATCATGTTTCGCGGTGAGACATCGGAGATGACAGTCCATCCCAGCGCGCCAAAGCCTTTACCGAAGAAGGCAAGCGACATCAGCAGGATGACGACCGTCTGCGTATTGACGTAGTTGCACAGAATCATCGTCATCGAAAGCGCCATGCCCATCACAATCGGAACCTTGCGCGCAAAGGTCAGGGAATGCCCATCTCTCAGCAGACGATCTGAGACGATGCCGCCGAAGACGCCACCGATCGATCCGCAGAGCGCCGGCACCGCGACCAGGAATCCGGTCTTCATAATTGAGATATGACGCGCCTGGTTGAGGTACACAGGAAACCACGTCAGAAAAAACCACGTCAGGGTCGTGATGCAGTACTGGCCAATGTAAATGCCAACCAGCATGCGATAGCCAAGCAGCTTGCGAATGGCTGACCATGTGAGCTGATTCGGATTGGCTCCCGCTGCGAGACTGCGGTCCATGTTTGCCAGCCCGCCGCCTTCTTCGATGTAGCTGATCTCTGCGTCGCTGATGCGCGGGTGAGTCTTTACGCTGTAGATGACCTTGAACCATACGAAGCTAAGCAACAGGCTGAGAGCGCCTCCGAACCAGAAGCACGCCATCCATCCATAGCGATGGACCAGCCATCCCATCACAGGCCCAAATGCGACGAGAGCAAAATACTGCGACGAGTTGAAGATGGCAGAGGCACGTCCGCGTTCAGCAGTAGGGAACCAGGCCGCGACGATGCGCCCATTGCCTGGAAACACAGGAGATTGTGCGAGGCCCGAGAGAAAACGCAGCGCAAACAAAGCAGCAAAGCCCATGGCAGCAGGAAGGAATCCTACAAACCCGGCAAGCAGCGCGCAGATGGACCAACAGACAATGCTGATGCCGTAGATACGCTTTGAGCCGAACCGATCGAGCAGGCCGCCTGCGGGCAATTGCGCAAGAACATAAGCCCAACTGAATCCGGAAAAGAGATAGCCCAGTTGCAGCGGCGTCAATCCGAGCTTGTGCGAAAGGTCGCCACCGGCGATAGAGAGTACGACCCTGTCTCCATAGCTGAAGCAGCTCGCCACGAACAGCATGGTGATGATCAGAAAGCGAACATGAGATTGGCTTCTGTCTGACATTGTCTTCGATCCAATCCGAGGTATCTACGAGCGCCCTTTGATCAATGCAGACAGCTCTTCCAACTCTTTCGCATCGAGGTCGAGCAGCGGCGACCGTACAGAACCAGCCGGACGCCCAATGACCTTCATACCTGCCTTGACGATGGAAACAGCATATCCCTTGCGGCGGTTGCGGATGCGGCTATAAGGCAGAACGAACTCTTTGAGGCCCTTGTAGATCGCCTCATGATCGCGTTTCCGCACCGCCGCGTAGAAGCTGTTTGCGAAGTTCGGCAGAAAATTGAAGATTGCCGAAGAGTACGTAGTGACGCCCATCTCAAGATAGGGAAGTGCGAATGTCTCAGCGGTGGGCAGACCTCCGACATAGGTAAGACGGTCTCCCATCCGTGCATAGATCCGAGTCATCAACTCGATGTCGCCATAACCATCTTTGAATCCGATTAGGTTTGGGCAACGATTGCAGAGCGATTCCAGCGTGTCCTCGTTGATGACGAAGTTGTCGCGGTTGTAGAGGATGACTCCGAGACTGGTCGCCCTGCATACGGCTTCCGCATGAGCGGCCAGGCCGCTCTGCTCTGCGCCAACCAGATAAGGCGGAAGCAGCAGAATACCGTCGGCTCCGGCGGCCTCAGCGGCCTTTGCAAACTCGATCGCCATCGCTGTTCCATAGCCGCAACCCGCCAGCACCGGCACTCTGCCTGCCGTCTGCTGCGCCGCGGCCGAGACGACCTGCGAAAACTCCGGCTGGCTGAGCGAGAAGAACTCTCCCGTGCCTCCAGCGGCAAACAACCCCGCGGGTTTGTACTCCAAAAGCCATTCAATGTGTCCGCGGTAGGGTTTTTCGTCAAAAGCATTCTGCTTGTTGAAGTGCGTGACGGGGAATGAGAGCAGGCCGCCGCCAACAGCCTTCGCCAATTCCTGGGGATTCATGCGCGCCATCAGAGTTGTCCTTTATTTGGCAGAGACTTTGATGTGTATTCTGCCGCACTAAAAATATAAATCGGAGATCGATGCGTAATGGAATTATATTAAGCATCGATTCATGCAGAATAGGACTTAATGTTCGAGCTAAAGCAGCTTCAGTACTTTCTGGTTGTCGCTGATGAACTGCACTTCGGGCGCGCTTCCCGGAGACTGCACATTACGCAGTCTCCCCTCAGCAGGCAGATTCAACTGCTGGAGCACACCCTCGGGTTTCAGCTCTTTACTCGAACAAACCGTAGTGTCCAATTAACCCCGGCAGGACACGCCTTCCGGGCCGAGGCCAGGCACCTTCTTGCCATGGCTGAGAACTCGGTCTCGGTGGCCCGGCGGCATTCGCAGGGACAGGCGGGCATATTGAAGATGGGATTTACCGCAGGTTCCAGCTACCGGCATCTGCCACGTCTGCTGACACGAATTAGTGCTGCGCTGAAGGATGTCGAGATCGTTCTGGAGGAGATGGTGACGGTGCAGCAGATCGAAGCGCTCAAGTCCGGTCAGATCGATCTCGGACTGGGAAGGCAACCGCCGAACCACCAGCAGACCGATGGCGTCTGCATCGCGCAGGAGCCGCTGCGCCTTGCTGTCCCAAGTGGACACAGGCTTGCCCGTAAACAAAATATCCGCCTTGAAGAGATTCAATCGGAGCCGATGATTACCTTTTCACCCAAAGACGGGTTCTACTTCTACGCGCTGATCGATAGTCTCTTTCGTCGCGGCAACCTGTCGCCAACCTACGTGCAGCACGTCAGCCAGATCCACTCGATCCTCGCGCTGGTCAGCGCAGGATTGGGAGTGGCCCTGGTTCCAGAGACCGCAGAAGCGCTTCACTTCGAGAACGTTCGGTTCAGAAAGCTGAACGTTCCCGAAGTTCATGCCGATCTTTACCTGATCTGGCGGAGAAACAGCGGCAATCCCGCCGTGCGGGCCTTCGTCGATGTGATTCGGAAGCGTTCTCTGTGAGAGATGTCTTGGCCGATGATTGCTCTCAAGTGGTCCTGAGCGCTGCGTCACCCACAACGGAGGATCGCAGCGCAACCGGAAGTTGAGGTCAGTAGTTCGCTTTACAGCTTTCGGCGATGCAGCTTTCGAGGATATCCATTGCAATGGTTGCCTCTTCGGGCAGTATGGTCAGGGGAGGAGACAATCTGATGCTGGTCTCACCGCACCCCAGCAACAGGAGACCTTGCTCAAACGCCATATTGACGATCCGGTCGCGCGCAGCGCCGTAAGCCTCGCGGCTCTCCCGGTCTTTGACGATCTCGATGGCGATCATCAGTCCGCGGCCACGGACGTCGCCGACAATCCCATACTTCGACATCCACGTCTCCGCGCGTGCCTTCATCTCGTTGCCAAGGGCGCTGGCGTTTTCCAGCCCTTCTCGCTCGATCACGTCCATCGTCGCCAGCGCTGCTGCGATGGCGACCGGGTTGCCGCCAAAGGTGGAGGCATGGCTGCCCGGCTTCCAATCCATGATCCCTGCCTTTGACATGCACACGCTGAGCGGCATTCCGCTCGCTATGCCCTTGGCCATGCACACAATGTCCGGCTCGACGCCGGTATGTTGCACGGCCCACCACTTGCCGGTGCGTCCTGCTCCGGATTGCACTTCATCCACGACGAGCAGAATTCCATGCCGGTCGCAGATCCCCCGTAACTCCTGCATGAAGACTGTGGGTGCAACCACGTATCCGCCTTCTCCCTGGATGGCCTCAACAAAGATTGCGGCGACCTCTTCGGCAGGCAGGATCGTCTTGAAGAGCTTCTCTTCGATATAATGCGCGCATCCCAGTGCAAACGACTCCTCCGTCTGCCCCGCGGGGCACCCGCGATACGCATAGGGGTACGGTACGTGAACAACGCCGGGAACAAGCGGTGAAAACCGGCGCTTTTGTTGTGTCTTCGAAGCCGTCAGCGAGAGCGCGCCCATCGTTCTGCCGTGAAACGAACCGAGGAACGCAATGATGCTTTGCCGTCCTGTGTGATAGCGCGCCAGCTTCAATGCACACTCGATGGCTTCCGCGCCGGAGTTTCCGTAGTAAAACCTGTGCGGCCCCTTCATCGGCGCCACCTTGCTCAACCGTTCCGCCAGGGCAACCATTCCCTCGTAGTAGAAGTCAGTCCCGCTCATGTGAATGAACTCCGACGACTGATTGTGGATCGCTTTCACAACATCGGGGTGGCAATGTCCGGTCGATGTCACCGCGATACCAGCGGAAAAGTCGAGGAACTCGTTGCCATCGACATCCTCCATGCGAGCGCCGCGCCCGCGCTTGGCAACCAGCGGATAGCTCCGCGTGTAGCTTGGGCTCATCAGGCGATCGTCAGCCTCGATAATCGCCTTTGCTTTAGGGCCGGGTAACTCTGTCTTCAGCTTCGGCCCAAACTGCTTATAGGTCTTGTCATCTGCCACATCATGCGTATGCATACACCCTCTCTTTGGTTTTCGCTAAGGGGAAGCGCCTTAAATGTTCTGGCGCACCGGTCTGTAAGCCGGCGAAGGCATTTGGTGCGTTAGAGCTGTTTTCTGATTAGTGCGCACGGTAAAGGCGCCGTCATTCTGAGCCGCAGGCGAAGAATCCCTGTATCTTGCTTGTGACTGCAGACACTCTGACTACGAGAAGCGCTACACCAATCTGAAAACCGCAATAATCAAGATTGCGAGGATGGGATAAGGAACCTAGTCGCCGAAGAGGTTGGGTCTGCTAAGAACCGGAAGCAGATGCAGCGACTGGTCAGGCGCTGAACGCCCGCTTATCTGCAGGCCGCGATAGTCGATGCGGGCCATAGGTGTCGCTTTCTCTGTAGGCATCGTGTTCATCGTCGTTTCTTCAGCCAATATCGAAACTCACGCCCTGGGCCAGTGGCAGCGCGGTTCCATAGTTAATGGTGTTGGTGGCGCGGCGCATGTATTGCTTCCACGCATCGGAGCCGGACTCTCTGCCGCCGCCAGTCTCTTTTTCGCCGCCAAAGGCCCCGCCGATCTCAGCGCCGGAGGTCCCGATATTGACGTTGGCGATACCGCAGTCCGATCCAGTGGAGGAAAGAAACTCTTCAGCCTCGCGCATGTTGAGCGTGAAGATCGCCGACGAAAGACCCTGCGGCACATCGTTATGCAATGCGAGCGCGTCGGCAAAATCACCGTACTTCATCACATAGAGGATGGGGGCGAAGGTCTCGCGTTTCACGGCCCCTGTCTGAACCGGCACTTCAACCAGCGCAGGCCGAACATAAAACGCACCGGGAAGGTCTTTCGCATTGACTCGTTCGCCACCCGTCACGGTAGCGCCTGCGCTGTGCGCTTCGTCGAGCGCGGCCTGCATTGCGCGAAACGACCGCCCATCGATCAGTGGGCCAACCAGTGTACCTGTGTCACGCGGGTCGCCAATGACGACCGAGGCGTACACCTGCTTGAGCTGGGCGACCAGAGTCCCGTAGACAGACTCATGAACGATCAGCCTGCGCAAGGTCGTACACCGCTGACCGGCTGTTCCCATTGCCGAGAATGCAATGGCCCGCAGCGCGAGCCCGAGGTCCGCGCTTGGACAGACGATCGCTGCATTGTTCCCGCCGAGTTCCAGGATGGCGCGCGCAAATCGTGCGGCGAGACGCGGGCCTACGGCGCGGCCCATCGCTGTCGATCCAGTTGCCGAAAGCAGTGGGACAAGAGGCGAATCGACGAGCTGTTGTCCAATCGATGCGTCTCCGATCAATAAGGCTGACAGGCCTGCCGGAACGTTACCGGCCTTTGCAGCGGCGCGCTCAAAGATAGCCTGTACCGCAAGCGCCGTAAGGGGCGTCTTCTCGGAGGGCTTCCAGACGATCGCATTTCCACACACCAGCGCCAGCGCGGCATTCCAAGACCATACAGCAGCGGGAAAGTTGAATGCGGAGATGATTCCCACCACGCCCAGCGGGTGCCATGTCTCCATCATGCGGTGCCCGGCGCGCTCCGATGGAATCGTCAGTCCGCTGAGCTGGCGCGAGAGACCTGCGGCAAAGGTGCAGATGTCGATCATCTCCTGCACCTCGCCAAACCCTTCCGACAGCAGCTTTCCGGTCTCGATGGTGACAAGACGGCCAAGCACGGGCAGCGCCGAGCGCAGCTCTTCGCCCAGCAGGCGAACCAGCTCTCCTCGCTTCGGCGCAGGTACTGTCCGCCATTCCAGAAAGGCAGAGTGTGCGGTGGAGATCGCTTCAGCAGCGTCTGCTGTGCCGACCGTAGAAACCTGCGCAATCACCTCGCCTGTAACGGGAGTATGAACATCAAGGTTGCCGACTGAGTATTCGTGGCAATCCACACCCAACTGCTTTAGCAGGTCCTTGGTTTCCTGACCGACCGAAGCTGTGGTGTCTACAGTCATATCTTTTGTGTGCATGTCGCGCGGCATCCATTCTTCCGCACTTCCGCACTGCGGGCAAGCAAAATCAAACTGAGATCAGCGCTCATCCGGTATCGAAGAAGACGAATAGAGTGGTTTCAGGGTGTTGATTATGGGGTATTTAGAGAAAGTGGCGGAGAGGGAGGGATTCGAACCCCCGATAGCCTTGCGACTATGTCTGATTTCGAGTCAGGTGCATTCAACCGGGCTCTGCCACCTCTCCGCATTGTAACAACCTATATTTCAGCTATTCGCGATCTTTCTGCGTTTCATCGCTTTTGCCGCAGAATCTCCGGTGTCCGATTTGGTGTCCCTTTGTTTTCTCGCCTTCACCAGTCGATCGACAGCCGAGGCCTGGTGTTCCGGAGCGAGATGGGAATACCGCATGACCATCTGGAGTGTCCTGCGCCCGAGTATCTCTGCGACCGTGCGCAGATCTACTCCAGCCATGACTAGTCTACTGGCAAAGGTATGGCGGTTGCAATGCCACGTATACGCCTCAATCTCCGCCTCTTCGAGCGCGCCGGGAACCAGCCCTGTGAACCTTGAAGCGATGCGTCACTTCGGGCGGAAGGGAAGATCGGCACTGATTTCATCATCTTGCCCTCCCCATGCAGTTTCTTGAGGGTAGCGAAAGCAACCGAGTTTAGAGGCATGGTTCGCGGTTCTTGGTTTTGGGAAGACGAATCTGCCGACGCTCGAAGTCGATCTGGCTCCATCGCAGACCATACTGCTCACTCATCCGCATCCCGGTATGGATGGAGAGAAGAAAGTGAGGCAAGAACTCTTTGAACCGGCGCCCGATGGTTGCACGAAGGCGCATCTCTTCCTCATCGGACAAGAAGCGAACGCGTCCTCCACCCATCTTCCGTCGAATGCGTGCCGCCGGAAGACGGTTGATCTTCTCGTTGTCGATACCAACCCTGAAGAATAATGAGAATGTCGCCTGCCAACGATTCCGGCTACTCGCAGCCCAATCCCTCGTTTCCACCTGCTCAGCCAGCCAGCGACAATGTCGTTCTTCTTGATGGACTCCACAGGGCGTGAGCCAAATTCCGTCGAGAGGTCTTCTGGACGGCTATGCAGGACCGGCTGGTATCTCTTCCAGCAACTGCATCAATCTTTTCTTCAATGCTTCTTGCACGGCAGCATGTCTAGGATCGCCGTAGAGGTTGCGAATTTCATTGGGATCGTTCGCCAGATCATAAAGTTCGAATTCTTCGGGCGATTGTGTATACCAATGGATGAATTTATGCGTGTCTGTACGCACCCCTCGATGTGGCGCGACATTTTCGTTTCCAGGAAACTCGTAGTAGTCGTAAAGCCAGTCCTTGCGCCACTTAGGATTATGTTTATCGACGAGTTCGAGCATCGATTTACCCTGGAATTGCTTGGGTATTGGCAGCCCAACCAGATCCATCACCGTGGGGGCAATATCCACATCCAGCACCATCTCCTTTTTCACGATGCCGGGCTTGATGCGCTTTGGGTAACGAATCATCATAGGAACACGAATTGAGGGCTCGTGCATTAGACGCTTATCGAACAAGCGCCACTCCCCTAGCAAGTAACCGTGATCAGAGCTGTGAATGATGGCTGTGTCTTCCATGATTTTCTTCTCTTCGAGATGCTGGAAGATCCGCCCAACATTTTCGTCAATTGCGACGAGACCAGCATAGTAATCTTTGCAGAGTTCTTCGATAGATCGCACTGCATCAGAGGTATCTGTTGTTCCGATCTTGTTGTCGGCGACCCGGAAGGGCGTGGGCTTTCCTGGGTATCCCTTTTTGTCATCATCGAAGGTTACTGGTTTGGGGATGGGAACACCATTGTACAAATCCAGATGCCGTCGAGCACGGAAGTATGGAGCATGAGGTGTCTGATACCAGAGGAGTAGTGCAAATGGCTTATCGCGCGGCTGTCTTAGCCAATCGAGCACACGGTCAGTGACAAAGTCGTCGCAGTAGCCCTCGTCCCAAACCTGTGGCTCACCAATCTTGCCATTGCGCCCTTCAGCCATCACTGGCTTGTAGTAATTGGTCGCAGGCGAATTAACGCCAAGGTAGTAGTCCCAATAGCGTTCTTTGAGGCCATTTCGGATGTGAACCTTGCCGACGATTGCTGTTTCATAACCAGCATCGCGCAAATAATCTGTAAAAACTGGGATATCCCTGGGTAACGGGACGTGGGCACCTTTGTTATCAAGCGCACCGGTAGATCGTGACCACATGCCGGTCATTGCCGTCGCCCTGGCTGGTGCGCAGAGCGCATTCGTGCAAAAAGCATTTTCGAACCGCACACCTTCATGGCCAATGCGGTCCATATTGGGAGTCTTGAGCAGAGGGTGGCCTGCGATGCTTGTGCAATCCCAGCGCTGTCCCTCGGTGTAGAGAAAGATGATGTTCGGTTTCTTATCGCCTGAAGGTAAAGCGTCCGCTACCTGCAAGCTAACTGCTCCCAAGGCGCAAGCTGCTCCTGCCTGCAGGAATTGACGTCGATCCAGATGTTTTTGTCCAGTCTCCATACGTCCTCACTAACCAGATGATCTTTATGAGCCATAAACGTTATCTCGTATGAATCCGAATTCGCAAAGGGCTCGATCAAAGAGGTTTTGATGTTAAGTTATTCAGATTGGGGTGTAAGAAACGGCGCTATTACCGTGAAGTAAACCGCGTGTATTAACTGCGTAACGAATTTATTATCTGTACTTTTGCGGCATTTGTCGGCAAAAGTAGCTGGACTCCATGACTGGAGTCCAGCTACTCGCGATTATCTTGCCTAGAAAGTAATTCTTGCTGCTATCTGCATCTGCCTTGGGTCGCCGGATGACGTGATGACGCCATATAGTGAATTGCCGATGGTGCCCCCTGGAGCGTTGAACTGTGGATGGTTCAGCAGATTGAACCCTTCCAGTCGGAGGTTAAGGTTGCCTTCGCGCAGCTTAGGAAGCGGAAAGTTTCTCTGTAGGCTGAGATTTAGTTGATTCTTTCCTGGTGCGCGAAGGATATTTCTTCCCGCATTACCGAAGGTATATGGGGCCGTGTTGATATAGCAGGCTGTATTGAACCATTGCTGTGTTGTGTGCGCGCCTCCAGTATTTCCGTTGCACAGTTGAGTTGGACGCGTCAACGTACCTGCATTTGCCGCATCGAAGCTCATGCCGGGTGTAAACGGAAGACCTGTCTGGTACTGATACACCGGTGAAACGGCCCAGCCTCCCAACACTGCTGAGGCTATTGCATTTTGGCCAAGCCATGGTTTGCCCCTACCGAATGGCAGTTCAACGATGCCAGTTAGTACATAACGAAAGCGAACGTCATTGTCGCCCGAAGCGTAGTTTGCGCTCCGGTTGTAGTTGTTCTGGATCGTATTGCCAACACCGCATGTATCGCATAGATCGAGAGCTGGGTTCTGAAGGTCAAATGCATGGCCATACGTCAACGAGTTCAGGAAGGAGTATCCCTTTTCGAAGCGCTTCTCGAACTTTGCAGAGACACCTTCATACTGGCTTGAGTTCCAGTTGTCTACCGTCTTCACAGGAGCGATCGTATAAGCTGCCAACGGACGACGCGAGTTTACCGAAGTAGAATTCAATACCGTCGGCTGGTTACCCTGACCGAGTCCCAGCAACTGCGAGCCGTGGTTGCCCACGTAGTTCACCTCAGCGAGCACATCCCACGGCAATTGCTTCTGGATACTCAGGCTCCACTGTTGTACATAAGGGGTTTGAAAGTGCTCGCGCCAGCTCACCAGGGTGGCTGTTGCAGTTGGCACGAGCACAAACGAACCCGGCGAGATGGGTGTCGGTCGCGGGATGGAGGCCGATGACGACAGCACAAAACCCGTTGCAGGATTCAACTGATCGCTCGATGTTGTTACAGCACCATACCCGAAGAATGGCGGGTTACTCGTCAGACGGTTCGTTACTCCCGTTCCCTCGTCCTGCGCGTAAAAAATGCCATACGATCCGCGCACAGTCATATCCTTTACTCCCGGCACTCTGTACGCAAAACCAACTCGCGGCGCAATATTGTTTCGGTCTGGATAGATCAGTCCGCGCGGAAGGCGCGAGTCGCCTGAGAAGATAAACTGACCGTATAGCGGTCCCGGATCAAGCACGAAGTTCGCCATACGGTTTTGGACCTCAATGAATGGCGAGTCGTACTCATAGCGCACCCCATAGTTCAGCGTCAGCTCCGGCGTTACCTGCCACTGGTCTGCTGCGTAGATGCCGTAGGCAATACCGCGCTCCTCATTCTGTGCTACCGTGCCCGTAGTCAACGTATTGGCGTCGCCTAACAACAGGTCTGCAATTGCATTGCCTGAGGCGCCGCGCGCACGCGGATCCTGCGAGAAGACGCCAGTAAAACCAAATGACGAACGGCCGTTCGATGCCGAAAATGTCTTCGGTCGAATCCACAAAAACTCTCCGCCCATCTTGTACTGGTGTCGTCCATGTGACCATGAAACGTTGTCGGCAAAATCGAAAACGCCTGAAGTCTTCTTCAGTGGACTGTTGCCGCAGCAGGGTCCCTGTGCGCCAAGTCCCGTTATGTTTGACACGTTGAATGTCGGCATTCCTTCCGTTACTGCTTGATCCAGCGAGCCTTGGATTACTTCGTTACGCGGCAACGTTCCGGCGGACTCAATGCCCATTGTCGCCCACGAGAAGCGAAACTCGTTGATCAGGGAGTTCGTGATAATACGTGTATATCCCGCGCCGATGCCCTTTGAGGTGGTCGTCGCTATGCCAGGATCCGATGCCGGAGCTGGCAATGCTGCCTCGTTCGCCGTCGAAGAGTTCGTTTGCGCATACCGACCGAAGACCGAGTCCTTCGACGAGAGTTGGATATCACCGCGCGCGATACCGTTTTTGATATCGATTCTTTCCGGCGCATTGCGTCTGAACACATTCGGCCCCACCGAAGGCGTATTTGGCAACGGATAGTACTGTGCCAGTGCGCTACCAATCGTGTTGAGTCGGCTTGAGGGGATCACATTGCCCGCAAACTGTGTCCTGGTTGCAGCCGTACCTGTACCGGTTGTCGTGTTCGGGTCGTAGATCGGGATCACGAAACCGGCCAAATTCTTCGTCTGCGAGAAATTGCCCGCACGCTCTAACGCGGTCGGGACTGTCGCTGTCTGCGGTGTCTCATCTCTCTGATGTATGCCCTCGTATGCTGCAAAGAAAAAGGCCTTATCGCGGATCACCGGGCCGCCTAGCGAGCCACCATACTGATTTCGCACCAGCAGGGGCTTTGTCGCCGCAAAGTAGTTCTGCGCGTCCAAATTGTCGTTACGCAAAAAATCGTATGCCGAACCGTGGATTTGGTTGGTGCCGCTCTTGGTGATCGCATTCACAACACCACCGGCAGCCGCGCCGTATTCTGCGGAGAAGTTGCTGGTTTGTACCGTGAACTCGCGCAACGCATCCAATGGAGGCCGCACCATGTCACGCGCCCGGTTATCGAGGCCGCGCAGATAGTTCACATTCCGCGCCCCATCCAATAGAAACGCATTTTGCAGACCTGTATTGCCATAAGCGGAAAATGAGTTGTCGCGACCTGATGATGTAGGAATCGCGCCTGGGACATAGTTCGCCGCATCCAGGTAGTTGCGGCCGTTCAATGGAAGGTCCGTCACCTGCTTCGAGCTCACGACTTGAGCAATAGTCTCAGACTTATCTTCGATCAGTGGAGCTTCTCCACTTACGGTCACAACCTGCGTAGCTTCACCAAGCTCCAGTGCGACATCGAGTGAGACTACCGAGCCCACAGATACGGTAACGGCATTGCGGTCCACTGTTTTGAAGCCCTCCGCAACGATGTGTGTGTTGTACCGCCCCGGCTGCAACAGCGGAACTTGTGCAATGCCCTGGCTATTTGACTTCAAGACGCGCACAGTCGCGCCTGTGTCCGTTCCGCTCACCGTGACTTCGGCATCTTTCACTACCGCTCCCGATGCGTCCGCGATGGTTATGCTTAGCTCTCCCGTCGCTGCTTGTGCAAGCAGCTCTGACCTGAAGGAGAACAGTAGTACAAGAAGAGCAAGTACCCTGAGAAGTCGATTCATATTTGTTTAACGGCCGCGCCGTCCTCCATAAATTTGTAAGGTTTGTTCATATGTTGAAATACAGCTTTTGATATGGCCGTTACCTGCTCGACACGCCATACTTTCGCTCTGGATGATCAATGTCCATTGGGTCATCCAACTGCTTTTGGACTTCCTTAAGCTTTGCAATCAGCTCCCGTTTCACCTCGGCATATGCGGGATCATTTACCAGGTCATTCACCTCCCAGGGATCCTTTTCCAGGTCGAAGACCTGGTATCGATTGATTGGCGCGTAGAAGATCAGCTTGTGCTTCTTCGTTCGTATGCTGCGCTGTAGCACATTCAGCCAACCGAACATCGCATCGTTGATTGGTTCTGTGCTCTCGTTTCGCAGCATGGGAACCAATGACGGAAACTCCACATGCTTTGGTGTCTCGATGCCGGCAAGATCACACGTAGTCGCATACATCGAATGCTGATACACCATCTCGTCGACTCGCTTGGCTGCCTTGATGCCGGGGCCAGTGATGATCAGCGGTATCCGCATCGAACACTCATACTGATTTTGTTTGCCCATCAACCCGTGTTCACCCACAGCCAACCCATGGTCGGCTGTCATGATGACGTACGTGTTGTCCGCCTTGCCCGAAGCATGTAAGGCATCCAAAATACGGCCTATCTGCGCATCCATATGCGTGATAATCGCGTAGTACTCACGCCGGTGGACCTTCACGTCGTACTCTGTTCGGGGGAAGGGAGCCAGCAACTCGTCACGTGTCTTATGCTCGCCCTGGTCGAACGGGTGCTCCGGGAGGAAGTTTGGCGGCACTGCAATCTTCTCTACGGGATACATATCCAGGTATTCCTGCGGGGCTTGCCTCGGATCGTGCGGAGCATTGAACCCCACATACATGAAGAACGGATTCTTCTTTTGCGGAATCACCTTCGTCAGGTGTTCTATCGCTGCATCCGCGTACAGTTCACTCGAGTGTTGAATCGTTTCGTCGCCACGTTTGTTTAGCCAGAGTCCCTTTTTCAGCCAGTGCCCAAATAGCGCTTTGTTCATCGGCTGCCAGTTGTTTCCCGAGGCTGGCCTGTTGTACATGTCCGGCGTCGACGGGAGATACCCCGGGGCCACCGGCCCCATCTCGCTGAACGACCGTTGCAAGCCCACAGCGTCTAAGTGCCACTTGCCTGTAATAAACGTGTCATACCCGCCTTCACGGAGTGTCTGTCCCCACATAGGTTTGTCCGTCGCTTGATTGGCGGAGTCCTGACGGTTAGCGCGGAATGACGAGAGCCCTGTGTTGAGCATGGTCCTGCTGGCTACGCACACCGCTCCCGTCCAACTGCCCTGGTGGAAGCAGTGAGTGAAGTGGCATCCCCGTTTCACCAGCCGATCCAGGTTCGGTGTATGTATCTCTGGGTTGTTGATCGAACTGATCGTGCGAAACATCAGGTCGTCCGCAATCATGAACAGAAAATTTGGCCGCTTATCGCCCATTGTCTTAGCAGGCTGCATCGCCTCCGCCTTCTGCAAGCCGGCCAACGCGGCCGAGGAGGTCATTCCTATAAACGTGCGTCTATTCATTTTTTCTTCCTTTGCCAGTTATTCCCTTATCCGTCATTGCCCAGAGACAGACAAAGCAGCACAGCCGCAGTCCGGACAGCTTGAGAGCCGACGCTCCCGAATACATTTTTCAGAGCAGGAGGAATATAAGGATTAGGATCTACAGGTGTAACGAGAATCGAGGAGTTTCACGGTGTATGACACGGTGAAATCTACTGATGGTAGGAGGGATAGCATCCTGAGGAAAGGTTAGCCAAGGGATGCGCTTTTTGTCTACTCTTGTAATCGCAGCCGAATTGGCAAGGAACTTTGATGGGAACAAGATCCGCTATCGAGGCACCAAGCTCTGCCGATCCCGAGATGTCGCGCGAGGCACTTCAGCGCATCCTTGTCAGCCGTACGTTCAGCAAGGCGCCCCGGCTCTGTTCTCTATTGCAATATGTCGTCGAAAACACACTCACCGGAAGGCTGGATAACCTTACCGAGCAGCAGATCGGCATTCAGGTCTTCAACCGGTCACCAGGCTATAACTCTGGTGAAGACACAATCGTCCGTGGTACCGCCCGTCATCTTCGCCAGCGGATCGAACAGTATTATGCCGACGAGGGCCAAGCCGATCATCTGCGTATCAGCGTCCCAAAAGGAGGCTATGTCGCCCACTTTGAGACTGGCACCCTTTCGAACAAGAAATCACCGGAGTTCACCGAGCATGTTGCGCCGCTCACTCCCATCACGCAACCGGCAACTGAATTCACTTCGGCTTCCTGGCCGCTGACCGCTCGCGCCGCCGTAACCTTATTAACAGCGGCGGCCATTCTGCTGCCCATTGCCGTCTATCTCTGGCTACGGCCCGGCTCGCCTGACAGAGCGAGCCACGAGCCCCAGCAACTATGGCGTGCGCTCTTTACGTCCGAGCGCAAAACGATCATCGTGCCCGGCGATGCCAGCCTGGACGCCTATATTGCCTGGGAGCAGCACCCCGTCTCTCTTGAAAACTACGCCAACCAGACCTACCAGCGGCAGGTCACCATAAGCCGGCCGCCTACCGGCCTCGATGTCCCGTTGAGTATACGATCTGTCACCCCCATGGCCGACCTCCGCCTCGTCGCCGAGCTCGTCCGTGCGCCAGCCTATATGGGCATGCCGCAACTCGAGCGCAACATGGAGATTCGCTACGCTCGTGATGTCGCTGTGGCGGACACGCACGACAACAACCTCATCCTCATCGGATCAGAGACGTTTAACCCATGGGTGACGCTCTACCAACCCAACATGGACTTCGTCTCCCACTGGAATTTCTCTACCGATATCTACTCCATCGAGAACAAAGCGCCGAAGTCTGGCGAGCAGAAGCTCTACTCCTATGATCGGCGTCTACAACATCAGCCGCAGAATCCTATCACTCACATCGCCCTGCTCGATAACTCACAAGGACAGGGGCGTGTGCTCATTATCGAAGGCACATCGATGGGAACGACCTACGGCGCCGTCAACTTCCTTACGCATGAACAGCTATGGGGACCTGTGGTCAAGTCAGCTACAGACTCGTTCGGCCGTCTGCACAACTTTGAGATCCTTCTCAGTGGCGACTTCGTCCACGGTGGTGTCAGCAACACACACATCATCGCTCTCCATGTGCACTAATGCCATGTTGCTTCCTTGTGGCTGTCTCCAGTTTGAGACATGCTCACACGGCATGGTTATCCAGTCTGGCCGATATTACGCATGCACATAAAATGTTAACAACCAGAAGCCTTTGTTTGATTATTGGCCGAGACCGCTTTATTGGCGTGGTACAGCTTGAGACGGAGTAAGTTCTGATGGGGGAAGAGCCGCTTACGCTGGATAGGTGTTGACATTAAAGAAGAGAGATTCGTGAGAGCTTCATGGAAGCATGCGGAAGGGGAGACAAATGTCGGATTTTCAACTTTCTTGAATATCTATAAAAAACCAAAAGAACCCGGCAACGAGAGTCATCAACGAACCAAAGTACAAGGCATTCTGCCAACCGAATCTCACAGCAATCGTCGCGGTAAGAATGGGTGAAAGCCATCCACCAATATTCCCGCCCATATTCATCAACCCGGAGAGTGAGCCTGAGGAACGTGGAGATAGATCATTACAGGTAGCCCAAAATGCGGGGGTTGCAAAGAGATTAAATCCGGCGGCCAAAGCCAGCAATACAATGGCATAGGTGTTATTGCTGATTCTGGCTCCAGCGGCCAGCATGATGGCGGAAAGTACTACTCCCAACCATACGGTACCTTGGCGGCCTCGCCGCCGCCCCCACCTCTTTGCTGCACGATCTGAAAACCACCCTCCTAGCGGGGTAAGCACTAAGATGGCAATGAACGGGGTTGAACCCCAGAGTCCTCCTGTTTCAATCGGAAGGTGACGCACGTTCACTAAGTAGATGAAAAACCAAGTGTAGTAAATGTAAGCAGGATAGCCGATGCACAGGTAACTAAGGATTAAGAGCCAAACCGACGGGTTGCGGAATAGGGGCAATAAAGAGATATTTTCCGGCCGTGCCCCTTCATTCTGATGTAGTGCAGTATTGCTCTGCCTGGAAGCTGATCTGATAGCTTGCAGCTCTAACGGATTGACCCCATGGTGCTCTTCCGGTCGATCCGTGGCATATATATACCAACCTACTGCAAGAATGAGGCCAAGGGCGCCGCAGATGTAAAACGATGACTGCCATCCCCACCGCTTCATAATCCATGAGATCGCGATAGGCGTCAGCGCTCCGCCCAACCCGATACCAACCAGAAAAATGCTGTTGGCGGTTCCGCGCCGCTCAGGATTAATCCAATCGGCAATAAGTCTGTTGGAATTAGGGAATGCTGCAGCTTCTCCTACGCCCAACGCGAATCTGACCAAGGCAAACGACCACGCCATCCCCAGCCAGCTAACCCATGGAAAGTCAGCGGCAAATGCCGTCGCAATCGTAAATAATGACCACCACAGAATGGCGACGGTGATGACCTTCTTGGGGCCAAAACGATCACCTAGCCATCCTGCGGGTACCTGGCAGAGTGCGTATCCGACGCTAAACGCACTCAAAATCCATCCCATAGATTCCGTTTTGAACGCGAATTCGTCCTGGATATATTTTCCGGCGATGCTAAGGTTCACTCTGTCGACAAAGGTTAGAGCCGAAATCAGGCCAAGTAAGCCGACGACCTTCCATCGCACATTGGAGGTGGTCACTCGATCGGTAGATAAGGAGCTGGTATGGTTGGAACTTTTCGAGGTTTTTATGGCAATCCTCTGCGTGAAGCTTCTTCATTTGTGCGGATTTTGTTGTTGAGGAGCAGTAGAACGCGAATCCTATGCTGAGATTGGGAAGGTTCTTCAAAATACGATCCACCGATTTAGAGTTCTCACAGAAATTCCTTATCAAGACAGAAACGGGCGAGCAGGTTCCGCAATTATGTTCTTGCCCCGAACCTCTACTCTCTGAAGTTCGTGTAGTGCTTCAGTTTGCATCGTGATGCGCCAGTATTCGGTCATCCTATTTTCTCAATATTGAAATGTCAAGATATCCCTGATAGCATTCTGGTATGTCAATACCTAGCACTGTCGGTTTAAGAGCCAGCCAGTTCGAACATGCTTATGAATTAATACTGAATCAAATCCTTCGAGGTCGGTTACCGCCAGGGTCGGCCGTCTCACGCCGAGGCTTGGCCAACACGTTGAATATAGGAGTGCGACCAGTAACAGAAGCTCTGCAGCGACTTGAATCTGAAGGCCTTATCGAAAGCCTACCGCGAGTAGGGACCCGGGTGAGATTGCCATCGGAGCAGGAAATTCGCGGTCACTATATTGTTCGTGAGGCACTCGAATCGCAATCTGCCCGGTTGTTCGCCGAGAAATCCAGCAATAGAGAGCGTGAGGATCTCGCCGCGATGGCGAGGCGTCTCGATGCACTATATGATGCTGGCGCACCCGACCACTCTAATAAGGAAACCCTGGAAGATTATTCGTTCGAAGTCCATACCATGCACGCGCAATTTCATATGCGAATTGCCGAGTGTACTGGATGCCAAGCTCTATGCGCAGCCATCAGAAGGAATCAAATTCTGGTATTGAACTGGCTTTATGACAATACATTTCAACCGCAACCTAATCCTGGATATTGGCACTCAAAGCTTATAGAGGCATTAAGCAGCGGAAGCGTCGATGTTGCCGACAGAGCAATGCGCGAACATACGCGCTATGGCATCGAAGAGGTGTTGAGACGGAGAGAAAAATACTCCAATTGGGGCAATGGCTACCTGTAATGCCCTCAATTAATTACTGTTGGCACACTTTTACGTTCAATGACAAGAGGAATGTCTCTGAAGTGGATCAAACTAATCCCATACCCCTCCAGTAAGGCCGCCGGCAGAACGTCGTCGCTTCGGTCCTGCCTCTGATCCCTCAAAACGTTCTTGCAATCGGGTCCTTCAGTATATCGGTTTGTCTTCATACATTATCGTTTGAAGGCTTAAAACCAACCCCGGTTTTAGTGTGAGAACCCCTGGAATCGGACGAAATCAGTTACTAAATTCAGCTCGGAGCAATCAGAGCGGCATCCGCGATGCGACTATTGCCGGAGCAAATTTGTCCTGATTGTTCTCGAAGCAGTTTGTAAAACACCAAACTGATATTCCAGTAAATATCAAAAAATATATTGACATCTCAATTTTTGTGAAATACCATCCTCCTCACTGAGATATCACAGTCGCAATTGATTCGTTGGGCCGTTTTCGCTTCGAGGTTGGAAGCGGGAATTAGGAGCTTGACATCAAGCAAGATCTCTGAGGAGAAGGACGTCTTATGAACCGTCGCATTTATATCCTTGTTGCAATTTGCGCCGCTATGATCTCAATTCAGGGTTCATCCATCCCGGCGTATGGCCAGGTAGGGACGGCGACGCTCTCTGGGACCGTTACCGATCCCTCAGATGCGTTGGTTCCGAATGCCAGCGTAGTCCTAGAAGGCACTGAGACGAAGTCCCGTCGTGTAACTGTTTCGGATGCTGCGGGACTTTACGTGATACCCGCGATTAAACCGGGAGTTTATCGGCTCACTGTGACGGCGTCCGGATTCTCCAGCAAGAGTCTGACCGACATCTTGCTTCGGTCAGGACAGTCAACAACACTGAATGTTGCATTGGCCATCGGAGCGCAATCTCAGACTGTTGACGTTAAGGCCACGGCTCCGCTGCTGCAAACAGGAAGTGCCTCGCTCGGCGCTGAAATTAGTCCGGTTGAGATGACGAAGACCCCCTTGTTGGGTAGGAACTTCACGTCGCTTATCGGAATTCTTCCGGGCGCAGGTTCTGTCCCTGATAATCATGGCGACAACTCAAGCGTGAATAAAGTTGCTCTGAATCCGTCGATGTATGGTCAACGGCAGCGCGACAACGATTACACATTGGATGGAGTTGTCAACAACGAGCCGCTATTCAGTACTATCGGGATTTATCCGCCGCCTGAGGCAATCGCGGAGATGAAGGTCGAATCGGGAAGTGATTCGGGTGCTGTCGGCTGGGCGTCTGGCGCCAATATCAATATTGTTACAAAATCTGGCACCAACAACTATCACGGGAATGCCTGGGAGTACTTCCGTGATAGTTCGACAAATGCCAGGACATACTTTATTCCATCAGTCGGGCTCTACAAGTGGCATCAATTTGGAGCTACCTTCGGAGGCCCATTCGCACTTCCTCATCTGCTGCCCAAGTCGAAGTCCTGGTACATCTTTGGCTATTACGAGGGCATCCGCCTCCATAGCGCATCTAATGCTACCTCTCTTGTTCCCACTGTGGCCGAAAGGGGTGGGGATTTCTCAGCGGACCCGGCAATCTACAACCCATATACGACGCCTACTGGCTCAGGCGGAATCAAGTTGCGTCAGCAATTTCCAAATAACCAAATCCCGATGGGAGCGACGAATCTCTGTGCTCCGCAACCAACCTGCGTCAACGCTTCGTCGCTAACGATTCTCAAGCAGCTATACCCGACGCCGAACCTTCCGGACGGAGCTGTGCCAGGAGCCAACTATATTGACACTGCTCCTTCAATTCAGGACGGGGACCAGTGGAGTGTCCGAATTGATCATCAATTCGGTAGCAAAGACGATTTCTACGCTCGCTATAGCGATTCGCTCAATACGTCCTCGACTCAAACTCTGCCGACTCTGCCTACTAACAGTCGGAACCGCTACATGAACGTAGTTGTAAGTGAGACTCACGCTGCCTCTCCGACGTTTCTCTTCACAACACGTTTTGGCATGCAGAGAGTCAATGGACAAGCATTGACTGGGGGACCGGGAGGTGGAATTGGGCCGCAAAATACGCTGAAGGATTCGGGTCTACTTGATGCTTTTGGGCAGTTCCAGGGGAAGAATCAGAATTACGATCTTACTCCGTCCATCAGCATACCTGGCTACGCGAGCATCGGCGGCAGTGGTTCGATTAATGGCCCGGAATACTATATGCAGTGGACTGAGGACATCCAGAAAATCGCAGGCAAGAACGAGTTCGCTTTTGGCGGCCGCATCATGAGGTCTCAGTTTTTTACAAACTCCTCAGCGAGTTCAGACCTCGGGTTCACTTCTACGCAAACCGGAAATTCTTCCGCTCGCACCGGGTCTTCGTTCGCCAGTTTTCTCTTGGGATTGCCGAACAGTGCGGACCGCGTAGGTGGGGATACATCTGCCTACATGCATGGGAATGCCTACAGTCTTTACCTGCAGGACACACTCCATTTGACTAAGAAGTTGACGCTGAATCTGGGCGTCCGCTGGGATTATGCGAGCCCGCTGATCAACGACTCGGGCAGTGGCACATTCGTATGGGAAACAGGGCAGTATCTTTACAACAAGAAAAGCCCAATCACGGGCGAACCTCCGAATGCGCCGCGAGGTATGTTCCCTCCCGATTACACCAATATAGTGCCGCGCATTGGCATTGCTTACGCCCTGGATCCCAAGACGGTCGTCCGCTCCTCTTATGGGGTCTTTTATGACACCTTTGGTATCAACTACGCCCAGAGCCAGCAGGGTAATCGTGGCAATTGGCCGTTTGCATTTCCCCAGACAGTTTCCAGTGTCAATCTGGGATTGCCCACGACCTTGCTGCCTAATCCATTTCCCGGGCCGCTTACAGGTTCACCAACTCCCCTCGGTTGCGCCCAATGCTTAGAAGTGGCAAGATCTGCCACGCGTACGCCATATGTTCAAGAATGGACTTTCTCAATCCAGCGCCAACTAGCTCCTTCCCTCAGACTGCAGGCGGCTTATTTCGGATCGCATGGCGTTCACCTGTCAAGCCAGATCATTGACAATACCGCAGTCACACCTGGCACCACTCCCTACCAGACGCGGCAGAAATGGCCTCAGATCCCGCCTTATACCAGTAATGGCTACAACCAAAACGTCAGCTTCTACGATGGGCTATCTTTAGAGCTCAACAAGCGGTACTCTCACAATTTCTCTGTTCTTGCCGCCTACACTTACTCCAAAGCGATTGACACCATGGACTCGCTCCAGAATGCCCTCAATGCTACGGGTGCGTCCAAATTTCGTCCGACGCGATTTAATTTTGCATCCTTTAGAGGCGCTGCTGGATTCGACATCCGCCATAAAGCTACCGCAGGATATGTTGTCTCACTACCGTCATTCACGACCCACCGGTTTTTCAATGCCATAGTCGGCGGGTGGGGGCACAGTGGGATCATTACCGTGGACAGCGGACTCCCCTACTATGTGGCCCTGACGACTGACAACGAAAACATTGGGACAAGCAGCGGACAGTTTCCCAACATTGTCGGCAACCCGGCGCTCAACCAGCGGAGTATCACAAAGTGGTTCGATACCAGCGCTTTCGCGCTGCCAGCTTACGGGACGGCTGGCAATCTCGGGAAGCATGCATATTACAGTCAACATCTGTTCAATTGGGACAGTTCGATCTCCAAGTCCTGGCCATTGTTCCGGGAACCCCAGTCTATTGAATTTCGAGCCGATTTTTTCAATACAGCTAATTCGCATTCCTTTTCTGCGCCGGGGAGTCAGTTTGGCACATCCCAGTTTGGAAAAATAAGCGCTGCTCGGCAGCCCGGCCGCCAGCTGCAATTCGGTCTGCTGTTGAACTTTTAGTTCGACGGTTTCTCACAGAGAAATTCAGAAGCAACATCTGGGAACAGGAGAGCAAATGAGGATAGGTCGAAGGGACTTTCTCAAGTCTGCGGGTGCAGTGGCTACCATAGGCGCAGTGCGGCCCGCACTTGGCGAGCTCCACCCGAACAACCCGGTACCGCAACTTCAGCGGATGCCATTACTCATGCCCGATGATTTCAGTGATCTTCATTTGACGGCGTGGAGAGTGGAACCAGGTACTCCGGACGCAAACAATCCGCTCATTGAAGGTCACATGCCATGGGACTCGGGTGGCGTGGGTATTCACGGCACGGTATTGATAGATCCATTGGATGGTAAATGGAAGGCATATGTCGTCTGCACGCCGCCGGAAGAAACCTCTAAGGATTGGCCTCACCCTTGGGTTTCTGACAACGCTCGCAAGCGACGGTTATGTCTGTTTGAGAGTAACGATGGAGTCCACTGGATCAGACCGGCATTTTCACCAATTGGTTTTGGAAATCATACAGCCACGAATATCCTGTTTGATTTGGCAAGTGGAGTCTCAGCTTACGGTTCTGTGCTCATCGATTCTTCCAATCACCAGTGGCCCTATGAGATGTTCGTCTTACGCGAGCGTTCGACCGAGGGAACGCCTCCGCTGAACTATCCCGGCAAGATGGCTTACTACCGATACCGGTCGCACGATGGGAAGGCCTGGCAACTCTCCTATGGCCCCATCACCAAACCGATGAGTGAGGATATTGCCTTTTTCTATCGAGATCCTAAAGGTGGATACGTGTCATATTACCGTGTGCCAGGTGCTAGGCCGCCGAAAGGTCAACTGCCCAGCTACGAGACAGGTGCTGCTCGCAGCCTATACCGAGCGACAAGCACCGACGGTAATGTGTGGACACAGGATGAGTCAATGCTTGTAACGGCGGACGAACTTGACCATCGTGATACTCAATACAACGAATTGGTGCCACATAAGGTTGAAGGTGGCTATCTAGGGATGGTCAGCGTCTATCATCCTCTTACACAGACCCAGGACCTGCGCATTGCCGCTTCGCGAGATGGGAACCATTGGTGGTTTCCTGACCGGCAGCCTATTATCGGCAACGCCCCGCTGGGAGATTACGGGGGTGGGATGATCTGGCAAAGTCATAGCCTGATCGTCGAGAACAACACCATCTATATTTACTATGGCGCGACTGAAGGCGCGCACCGGCAGCTCTCCGAAACCCAGGCCCCGTCCAAAACGATCGGTTACGAACAGACAGTGATCAGTGAGGCTTCGGGTCTCTTGCCTTTCAACGCTGCATTATGCCGCTCTTCCTGGCAGATAGATCGCCTCTTTGCTCTTGCGTCGTCAGCGGGAGGGCCGACGGTCGGTATCGCGACTACAAAGTCGCAGGATTTGGCCGGCAAAACTCTTTGGGTTGACATCAAAACGCGACCGGCTAAGAAAAATGCGCCACCAGATTTCGGCGAGGGACAACTCCAGGTAGAGCTCCTCGATGCGGAAGGTCAACCGCTGCGCGGTTTCGGACGTGAGGATTGTGAGTCTCTTAGGGGTGATCACCACGCTTTGATGGTGCGATGGCGCGGTGGTGTGAAGGCCCCGATCGGGGCGAAGATGGCCAGCTTCTACCTAAAGCGCACGTTCCTCTATGGATTTGACTTCCGGGCATAGAAGGTCGTCGCTATATACGGTTGGATTGAGGAATCT
Source organism: Acidobacteriota bacterium (assembly GCA_018268895.1). Lineage (NCBI taxonomy): Bacteria > Pseudomonadati > Acidobacteriota > Acidobacteriota bacterium. Next base: position 47,291 of record JAFDVP010000013.1, read on the forward strand.
TTCGCGAGAAGAAAGCGCAGTCTGAACGGCCACATCTTTCGATGTGCGATCGGACAGGTGATATGCAAGCAATTGATGCGCTCCTTGTTGTTAATGGAAAGGTGGCTGTTGGATGAGAAGAAGAAAATTTCTAGAAGGCATGGTGGCTACACCGCTGCTTCTTTCGAAATGGAATGCAGCAGCCTCTGCACTGGATCAAGGAGCATCGGCATGGGAGACGTTATATAACGGGATCCGACTTCAGCCCAATTGGCCGCCACGTGATACGGCGCTCTCACTTGAACCGATGCTTGTGCCTTACCTGAATGCTCCTCCAAGTGTCATAAATATCGATCTGGGCAGACAACTCTTCGTGGATGATTTCCTCATTGAGCAAACTACGCTCAAACGTACCTATCATCAGCCGGAATATTCTACGGCCAACCCGATTATTGAGCCCGATAAGCCGTGGGAGATCGAAGGGCCTGGACCAGCTGCCGGACCCTTCAGTGGCGGAGTCTGGTACGACAACCAATCCAACTTGTTCAAGCTGTGGTACACAGGCGGCTACTCGAAATACACCTGCTACGCGACATCAAAGGATGGGATTCACTGGGAAAAACCCAATCTCGACATTGTGTCCGGCACAAACATCGTGATTGACCATACGAAAGGCTGGCGGCCTCGACCAGGGAATGAAAGACGGGCGGTGGACACCAACAGCGTCTGGATTGACTACAATGCTGAAGCAGCGCGGCGCTATAAGATCTTCTATACCGCACGATCGGGAGAGAAACCGAGCGACCAGACACCCCTCTGGCATCTCCATTACTGTGATTCGGCGGACGGAATTCATTGGTCAGAGCCAAAGGCGTTGTCTGATCATGTGGGGGATCACACCAATGCCCATTACAACCCTTTTCGGAATAAGTGGGTAATCGGTGTTCGTTACCTTGTCTCGGGCCGTCGGCTCCGGGCATATGTGGAAGGGGATGATCCGGCCCAGGTTACAAGGCTTGCCAACGATATTGTTCCGAGCGCAAATGTCGTTCCATGGCTGGGGGCAGATAGGAATGACCCCCATAATCCCAACCCGGAGTATGCGCGAATCGAACCGCAGCTTTATCAGTTTGACGGTATCGCATATGAAAGCCTTATGCTCGGGTTCTTCTCAATATGGCAAGGGCCAACGAATGAAACGTGCGCCGAGCTGCACATTCCGAAGCGAAACGAAGTGTCCCTGGGTTACAGCCGCGACGGTTTCCACTTCTATCGTCCGGACCGCAGGCCATTTTTCTATGTGACAGAGAAGCCGCACGCCTGGAACTGGGGGAATTGCCAGTCGGCAACTGGTGGTTGCATTGTCGTGGGCGACAAACTGTATCTGTATTTTTCTTCTCGCAAGCTCTCTACTGATAAGTCAACGTTCTGGGATGGCGAGTATGATACGGGGCTTGCTTTCTTACGTCGCGATGGCTTCGCATCCATGGGGTCAGAGTACGAGGAAGGAACTTTGACGACACGAACTCTACAGTTCCGAGGGAAGCATCTTTTCGTAAATACCAACTCAAGTCAGGGTAAGCTTCGCGCTGAAGTGCTCGACTCCTCTGGTGCTGCGATCGAACCCTTTACAAGAAATAACTGTCAGTCTCTTGCGGTTGACAGTACTAAACAGATGATTAGCTGGAAAGGGGGATCGGATCTATCACAACTGGCGGGCAGGCCAGTCAGGTTCAAGTTCTCTCTCCGATTGGGCGAGCTTTACTCCTTTTGGGTAAGTCCGGACGATTCCGGTGCTAGCCATGGATACCTCGGGTCCGGGAGTCCAGGACATAGCGGCTTCGTCGATGTTTAGAGGGAAAAGGGTTATGCGATCGAAGAGGACCACCTAATAAATCTTTTATGTCGGCGTTATGAATAAAGAAATTGTCGAAATGTTCGATCTTGCGGGCCATGTGGCTGTTGTTACAGGCGGTGCGCGACACCTCGGTTTTGACGCCGCCGGCATTTTAGCTGCCGCTGGCTGTGATGTAGCGATAACATCGCGTAATTTGGCGCGATCACAAGAGTCGGCCGAGAAATTACGTCAGAAGTATTCAAGAGATGTATTGCCAATTGAGATGGACCAGACCTGTTACACAGATGTCTCAGAAGCCGCATGCCGGGTTCGGGACTGGAAAGGGCGAATCGACATATTGGTCAACAATGCGGGAGGCAGTGCAAATCACGGAGCCATGCGATTGTTCGACCGAAAGGCACAGGATATCGACGAACTCGTCCGCGTGAATCTCACAGGATTGATCTACTGCTGCCGCGAGTTTGGATCCCTGATGGCTGAGAGGCGTAGTGGTTCGATTATTAACATTGCTTCAATTGCGGGATTGGTCGGTCGGGATCGTCGGATGTACGATCGCGCCGGTATGAAGGGGCAGCCAGTTGATTACGCAGCTGCAAAGGCCGGTGTCATTGGACTAACCCGCGACCTCGCCGCATCTCTTGGACCAATGGGAATCCGTGTGAATGCAGTTTCTCCAGGGGGCTTCGCGAGAGAACTGTGCCCCGAATTTGTCGAATATTACAGCGACCGTACTCCGCTGGGACGCATGGGGAAAGATGGGGTTGATATCAAGGGCGCAATTCTATTCCTGGCGTGCCCGGCAGCGGACTATGTCACTGGTCACAATTTAGTGGTGGACGGAGGATTTTCCATATGGCAGTAAGGCAGCGCATCGTGGTGGTCGGGGCAGGTTCCATCGGCAAACGCCACATACGCTTGTTGCGAGAGCGCGAGGGGGCGCAGGTGGAGGTTGTTGAACCTAACCTTGATGCTCTTGCGTCGCTGCAAACTGAATTTGGAGCGCTGGTTGTACATAAAAGCTTTGAAGCGATGCTCGGTACACATCCTGAAGTTGTCTGGCTAGCCTCTCCCACATCACTGCATGCCGTTCAGAGTATCGCCGCGTTGAACGCCGGGGCTCATGTGTTTTGTGAGAAACCAATGGCATACACGGTAGAAGAAGCACGGAAAGTTGGAGAAGTTGTTTCACGTTCGTCAAGAATTTTCAACGTCGGTTTTTATCTGCATTTCTCCGCAGGAATGCTGTTACTAAAAGAAATAATTGAGCGCGGCGACCTGGGAAGTCTTTTGCATATTCGCGCCCACGTCGGCAGCCATATAACACTTGTCAATTCAATTTCGCGATATCAGGCGCAACATGCTGGCACGTTGTTTTTCGACTATTCCCATCAGCCAGATCTACTTTATTGGCTGACAAAGAAAATGCCTATCGCTCTCCAGGTTTACGGCTTTAACGGAGGAGCGCTGCAACTGACGGCTGAGCCCAATGTTGCGGACATAATATGCGAATACGATTCGCACTTAATCACACATGTCCACCTGAATTACGTTCAAATGCCGGAGCGACACGCCTACGAAGTCATTGGGGATGAAGGTTGGGCGTTCCTGAATTTCAATGAAGGGTTTCTGCTTGTTGGAAACCGCCGCAACCAGACCGCGCAGACCGTGACGTTTCGCCAGGACCGAGATGACATCTTCCGAGCGGAGCACGACGCTTTTTTCGATTCTGTGGAGGGAAAACGCTTGCCGGAGACTTCAGCAGCGGACGGATTGATCTCGACAATGATCTGTGCTGCCGCTCTGGAATCGTATCGTACACAGCAAAGAGTATCACCCTAACCCGCTGGTAGCAGCCGAGGAGAAGGGTAATGAACCTAGTTAGTCTGAGCTGGCAGAAAACTGTGAAGTGACAATGTTTGTCCAAGGAGCGTTAGCACATGCGGTCGGGTGAATCTGTAAAGGATATGTTTCATGGAGTTCTTCCTGCAATCGTTACACCGTTTGATGAGGCGGGAGAGTTTGCTGAGAAAGTATTCGAGCGGCTACTTGCCGACTTGTATCAAGTCGGCGTCCACGGGATGTACGTCTGCGGGAACACGGGAGAAGGATCACTTCAGTCAGTTGCTATGAGGCAGCGGGTTGTTGAGGCGGCGGTTCGATGCTCGCCCAAAGGAAAGAGTGTAATCGCTCACGTAGGCGGTGTGCGGCTCCCGGAGGCTATTCAGCTTGCTCGTCACGCAGAGCGTATTGGCGCCTCTGCTGTCAGTGCTCTGCCTCCTGCTGGAAGTTATAGTTTTCGAGAACTTCACCACTACTACCGACAGCTTGCGGAAGCCTGCGGCTTGCCCTTTCTGGTTTATTTTTTCCCGGATTTGTGCCGTGCCATCGAAACGCTCGATCAAATACTGGAATTGTGCGAGATTCCCAATGTAGCGGGTTTAAAGTTCACAGATTTTGACTTGTTCAAGCTCCACCAGGTCAGCAGCGCTGGAAAAGTCATTTTTAATGGTAGGGACCAAGTACTCGCTGCAGGGTTGTTGATGGGTGCGGATGGAGGCATCGGGAGCTTCTATAATCTCATTCCCCAGCTCTTTGTCGATGTTTACGCGTGTGCACGTACCAAGCAATGGGAAGGAGCTCGCCGTGCTCAAGACCGGATCAACGAGCTCATTCGCATCACATCACGTTTCCCCAATGTCTCTGCGATCAAAACGATGTTGAAATGGCGCGGGTATGATTGCGGGCGGTGCATTGCGCCTAATGAAAATCTGACGGAAGCAGGCGAACTCCAGTTGCGCGAGTTAGTGAAGCAAAGCAGTTTCTGTAATGAGATCCTCGGACCTGCCATATGAGGAGCAAATCCCGCTATGCGTGGATGGTTGTCCTCTGCCTGTGGTTTGTCTGGCTGTTGAACTATCTCGACCGTCAGGCATTCTACTCAGTTTTTCCTCTCCTGCAATCAAACCTCAGACTTTCGAACTTTCAACTAGGTCTACTAAGCACGTCCTTTCTATGGGTGTATGCCATTGCCAGCCCTCTCGCAGGTTACCTGGCGGATCGGTTCGGCAGAAAGAACATTATTGTGATGAGTCTGCTCGTCTGGTCGCTCATGACATGGGCTACTGGGAAAGCCAGAAACTTCCAGGAGTTGCTCTGGGTCCGTGGACTGATGGGAGTCAGCGAAGCCGCCTACCTGCCAGCAGGCCTCGCGATGATTGCCGATTATCACAGGGGGAAAACTCGCTCGCTTGCCACTGGCCTTCACTTCAGTGGTGGATATCTCGGCATCGTGCTCGGCGGGGTTATTGGAGGATGGATCGGAGAACATTACGGATGGCGGAGTGCATTTGTCGTTCTCGGAGTCATTGGCATTCTGTATGCACTTTTCGTAGCGGGAATTCTTCATGAAGACTCCACTGCTGTGGGGCAGGAGGCTCATCACACAAAGGTAGAAAAATCCGGTGTCATAGCATCGCTCAGAGAGCTCTGTTCAACACGTGCTTTTTCCATTCTGGCTGTAGTTTTCGGAATAACCTCGTTGGCGAACTGGCTGGTTTATACGTGGATGCCAATTTATCTCTATGAGCGTTTTCACATGAGCCTTTTATCAGCAGGCTTTTCTGCGACGTTCTATATACAGGCCGGGAGTATGGGAGGAATTGCGCTTGGCGGGATATTTGCAGATCGATGGGGAAGCCGGTGGGCGAGGGGGCGTCTCCTTACTCAGGCCGCAGGCCTCGCCCTCGTGGGCCCCTTTCTTTGCATTGTAGGGATAACGTCCTCTCCTAGGATTCTGCTCGTGGCGCTTGTCGTCTTCGGAATCGGACGAGGGGCATATGACGCAAATTGTATGCCGGTGCTTTGCCAGATTGTGAGGCCGGGGTTGCGTGCCACCGGGTATGGATTCTTCAACTTTGTCGGAACAGTTGCGGGAGGCGCCATTGCCGCTGCGGCTGGGGCTATGAAGTCTTCCCTGGGACTGGGAGGCATTATGGAAGTGGTGGGCGTTCTTCTTCTGGTTGGAGCTTTTCTACTTTTTTGTTTGCCGGTATCGGATGCGGGAAATACAAGTAGTGTCCCTGCTTTTGAGGCGCAGTGAAGGTTTGTTTCAGAAATATCGATCATTGGGGAGCTTATTTCAGGGCGGAGAGGTCTTTGATCCGGCAAGACGTTTTCGGTCGTTGAGCTTGAGAAGTGGACATAATTGGCGTTTGGTCTATCTGGAGCACCTGTTACAGAGTTGAAATTCAACTTCATGAACGCGAGGACTTATCGTGAAACTAAAACGATCTAGAATCAATGCAAGCATCCGTGTAGCAATTGATGAATTTAAAAAAGCCGGGATCAACTTACCACCGTTCGCGTATTGGACAGTCGAGAATTGGAATCGTGTGGGTCGCGAGGCTGATGAGATTCGTATCTGTGCTCTTGGCTGGGATGTAACCGATTTTGGAAGTGGCGACTTCGACGCGATCGGCAGAACGTTATTTACCTTGCGCAATGGATCGATTCGTGAGCCGAGATACTCAAAGCCATACGCCGAAAAATTAATCTTGGATCCGGAAGGACAGCGTGCACCTGCCCACTTTCATCGTTCGAAATGCGAGGACATTATCAACCGTTCAGGTGGGAATATTATGGTTCAGTTGACCAAGGCCAACGAGGAGAATTCCTGGAGTAAGGAGGAATTTATGGTTTCCGTCGACGGTCAGGCTGCGCGGACCTTGCCAGGAGCTATCATCCGACTTCTGCCGGGACAGAGCATCTGCATACCACCGCGTACCATCCATCAGTTTTGGGGAGAAGAGGGGACTGGCATAACGGTGAGTAGTGAAGTCTCCAGCCTCTGCGACGACCAGAGCGACAATTACTTCCTAAACCCTTCCGTCAGATATCCATCAATTGAGGAAGACGAGGAGAGACAATTCTACCTTTGCAATGAGTACCCGCCAGTTGACTAAGAGGAACACTCCTCAGGAGCCATACCGGCGTGGAAGAAGAGATTGCGTCTCCTGTTTAGTAGTAGGCTAAAAAACAGAGATCTACTACGTCAATGAAGGGCAGAGAGACATTGCTCCGTAGTTCCTCGAGAATCGAGACGTTCGCATCCGACAGCTTCCGTTAGCATTCGTGCGTTGATATATAAGGTCCTGCCTTCCTCTCGATCCGCTCGAGTGTTCACTCGGAACTAGCCCAAAATATGCCATGAGATCTCGCGCCGACGGAAATCTACGGAAGTCTCCGATTTCAACCACTAGAGCTACGGCAATCACCGGGCCGACGCCCCGTAGAGCCTGCAGCGCAGTCACGATGGGCGCAGGACTCCAGGCAGGAAGAAGTTCTTGGATTTGGATATCCAATTCAGCATGTCGCGATTCAGCTTGCTCGAGTGCATTGACATAGCCTTGCAATGTGATCTGCATCGCCAAGCTCTCCAACTGCTGGTCGGAGATCCACCTCGTATGCCGATACGACCATGACTTCCCTGCGAAGTGACGATCACGAAGCAGGAGGTAGCTCGCGCCTTACGTACATCAAGCTCACTGCCTGTCGTGCGTTAACCAGATCCCGTATTGCTTCATGAACCGGATCTGGTACCCATATGGGTACCAGATCGCCTGCTCGTAATAGGCGTGCGAGTGCGACAGCATCAATCGCAATCGTTGCCTTATGAACGTCAAGCCCTACAAATAGATGATTGTCTGACATGAAGCCTCCAAGTATGAGTCTTGAGCTACCCGATGACAATCTGTCGTTGCAACCGATCTGGGCAACGTTGTTTCAATAACAAAAACCGAATTGATGCTATCGATTGCAGGGCCTCCGCCGATGTTTACAAAATGCAGAGGTGTATCCGGGGCCTTCTCCAGTTCTGCCTCCACGGTCTTAGCCCGCATTGCTCTGGCTGGTGGAGAGGCTGCTACTCTGCGGTCTACCTCAGTGTTGAACGGAGGGACCAGGTTTTCATCCCCCAATTTCAAGATGTACGTACTCACACCGCTGAGAAAATGTGCGTCAGGTTCCACCAGCGATCTCAACAGCAGCGATTTTTTTGCAAGTGTCGCATAAAGAAATGACTGACAAATCCCACTCTCCATCTGCTTTCGGTTGCAAGATAAGCTGTCCGCAGACTCTCGACAGCTGTTCACTGTCGTCTACTGCAAAGGCTGGATGGGTAACGTCAATGATGGGTAACTCCACTCCTTCCAAGGTCACTGCGCAAAGAACTGGTTTCATCCCAGAAGTCATGTTTCGTCTTGCCCATTTACCCAGCAAGGTCAATGATATCGAACGGCCAGGTGCTGTCGTTGAGGTTTGGAAGTAGCACAACTCAAATAGCTTTCGGCCACATACTCTCAACTACGGTGGATCTAGGTGAACATAAACTCAGCAGACATCCGAGCTGAGACACCTGGTATTAATCGCACCCACTGAGCACTGAATGCATCGGGGAAGATCACCGGGTGATATTCCCCTGCAATCAGCTTGACGGTTTCGTACTTTACCCAGGTACCGTTACCCAAGAAGTCGATTTGAATCTCGATGCTACCGCTCTTGTCAGAGAGTAAGTGAAGCATCTTGCGGCGAAAGTCTGTAAAAAGAAACGGATCAGAGGGTGTTCCAGCAGTGACCATATCCTGCCGCCATGGACCACCCCAGCCCTGCGGCTGTCCCCAAGACCAAAGGTCGTCTGTCTTTCCAAACCAGATTCCGCTCTGCGGTTGTCCGACCACGGCATTGTTATCTACATTGGGGCTGGTCTCATTACCGGCAAGAGCAAGCATGCCGCGGAATGCGGTGTAGTCAGGAATCATACGCAGATGTTGGCAAACGGGCTTGACTCCCCAGATGTGTTCTTCAAATGCGATGGGCTGTAGTTCATAGAACATGCCATGAATATCCATCATGTAGTGTTCGGTCTCGACCTCACGTATACGCATCCACTCGGTCTGCCATGCCTGCTCGAAAGCGTGTGAGGCTTTGGGCAAGCGATAAACCTGCCACTCGCCTTTCACGAGGGCGCGAAAGAGAACTGAACGTTCGTCCCATCCACTGCAAAACATGACATTGCCCATGTTTTGGCGAGCAGCAACATCCATATGGGGCTTGTCCGAAAGACGTTTCCACATCTTACCTCCATCCCACTCATATAACCCTGCCTGAGTCTGACCATATGCGAAGAAACCATTGTTCGTAACGACTACACGACCTTGCGCCGTGTACCCTCCTTTGAAGTGCGGCTGTTGGGTAATGTTCATCAGCTCTGTAAGATTGAAGAGCAGTCGAGGTTTGAGATCGCTCACATCCATCTCGAAGAACAAACCCTCCATCGTTTGAAAATAGACACGATTTTTAGGATCAGTAAGGTGCGGCATCGTAGACGTGAGACGGTGTTCTACCAGACCTTCAATACGTTTCCACTTGCCTGTCGAATCGACAATGTATGGTCCAATGATGCATTGATTGCTCTCGTGATGGATGAAGCGGTTCGCATAAACCCCATTTGGTATATCGAGCGCTTCAATCTTCAGAGAATCATCGATGCGGAACAATCCGAGCCCGGTTCCGGATGACTTTTGACCTGAAGAGTTATAGGTCACTGCATACAGGCCATCGGCCCAAGGCATTAGAGCTCCGACACCGCATTCAGTCCTTGTAGGATCGTTATCGCTTTTCAAGCCTATATTCGGAATTCCAGGCAGAAAACTTTGTGCAAGGGCGTGTCCGCTGCTTGCAGCAAGACCGGCCAAGATGGACCTCCGAGTTATCGATCCGTTATTCAGCTTCATAGAATCTTCATTCCTCTTCTACCGAACCCAATTCGGCCATGATGTATGTGTTGACGTGAGTCCGAGCCGTGGCTGCTCAGACTCCAATCATTTGCGTTAGTGTTTTCTAGGCAAGACAGCCCAAAAGCCTTTAGAACATCAGTTTGGCCGCGATCTGAAGGGCCCTGCCGTCGGCGGCTGTCGTGATGACGCCGAACGAACCGCTTGTATTGCATCCGGCTGCTCCCTTTGTGGGACATCCCGCGGCGTCGACTCCAGTTCCGTTGACGATTGGATTGGCCGCTGCAGAAAATCCGGTCCCGGGAATTCCGAGGTTGGGATGGTTCAAGACGTTAAAGGCCTCTGCCCGGAGTTGCAACTTTAATCGTTCTTTGATCGCGGTTGTCTTGAAGATAGAAAAGTCAAAATTCTGGAGCCCAGGCGCTCGCAACCGAGACAGAGACCTGGCAACATTCCCAAAGGTGAAATCGTCGGGATTCTGAAAAGCCTCTGTATTGAACCATCGCGCTGTCGTTGGATGATCGACAGTTAACCTGGCGCCTGGAACGAAGTTCGGACGTGTAGCCGTATAAGCATTAGCTCCTGAAATGCTAAGCGGTACGCCAGTTTGCATCACCCCAATCAGGTTGAGCTGATATCCCTCGATAAGTCGATCAAAAAACCAATTGTGCGCAGAGAACCGATACCCCGGACCGAATGGAAGATTGTATAAAGCGCTTATGGTCGCTCGATGAGTGATGTCAGCTGGATCGACGGCGTATTCGCCAGCTTTATTGAAGATATTCTGATAACCCGTGGCTCCGGCAATGCTATTGATGTAAGACAAGGACGATCGAATGCTATCGCTCATCAATTTTCCATAGGTATAGCCAAACAATAACGTCAAACCTTTTGTTGTCTGACGTTGCGCTGAAATCTCCAGATAATGCGCAATGAAATTGCCGTTATGAGGCATTAGTGCCAGCACGGATGAATAGTAGGGGTATGGAAGCAATGATTGCTGTTTCGTTATTGTGGCCGCTCCAAGCGAGCCGGGCACAATTCCAGCATAAGGATTGGGAACGCTTGTTTTTGCCAATGCATTTGTGCCAAGAGAAAAATATGACGGATTCAGGACATTGATGTTGTATCCGGAAAATGGCCCCGCAGGCAGGTGAATGCCATGGTTGCCCACATAAGCAACCTGGAGTACGACATCGTGTGGCAATTGACGCTCTACGCTTAATGTGTACTGCTGCGCCTGTGGCGATTTCCATCTTGCTGGATCCTGATAAGCGATCGACTGACCGAGGAAGCCGAGGGGTCCGAGTGCTGCACCTTGTGGTTTGAGAGGATCTGTTGGAAAGCCATTCTTGAACTGGAAGGCAGGGAACCGAGTGTCGTTTCCGGCTGGATTGTAAGAGGAATTTGTGACTGCGAAGCCTGCAGTTTGACCTGTGTAGGTCGAGCTGAACATCAACGGGTAGTAGATTCCAAAACCACCTCGGAGCACCGTCTTGCCATCGTTCGTGGCCTTCAGGGCGAATCCTATGCGTGGCGCAAAATCGGTATAGCTTTCTGGAGTGAAGTTACGTCCTACTCCATTTGTGTTCGCGTACTGGACGATCCCCCTAAAAACACCAGAGGAAAGATTCGGATTGAAGTTGCTGTAGCCATTGTTTTGCTCGTAGGGGCGTTGTTGATAGTCGTAACGTAGCCCAAGATTAAGAGTGAGACGAGATGTGGCCTGCCAATCATCCTGCAAGAAGAACGAGGTACTGATTGCACGATCGACCTCACCGTTATAGACCCCGATCGATGCTGAACTGACAGCTCCTGTCAAGAAGGTCGCATAGGTATTTCCCGTATTCACAGATCCTGAGGGAGGGCTTGCCCCTGAAGGATCTGATGTCAACCCTGAACTGAAGCTGAATGCTCCGGAGGGATTGTCGCGTTGCAGGCTTGACCCGATGTTGTATCGCAGGTCTGTGCCAATACTGAGCGCATGATGACCAATTACCTTGGTGATGGTATCGGTGAATTGGGGAAGCGTATACGCGCGGAATCCGATAGTTTGATTTGACGCCGGAAGCCCGTTGGATACGGCAGGGATCGCGTAGCCTGGTACGTTCGAAGGGAGTCCTAGTTTCTGCGGCCAATTCTGTCCAGCACTCGCAGCCTGGAATGGAAACTCCTGACGTTCAATTGAGGCGCGAGCATCGTTGATGAGAGTGGATGAAAATGTATGCGTCTCGCCGACAGTTAGAAGTTTGGCTGTATATGTGTCATAGCGATTTGCAATGATCGGATTTGGATAGTACTGTCCTCCGCTCACACCTCCATTGGTATAGTTTTGGTAATAAGCGAAGCGTCCAAAAACACTGTCTTTGTCGCTGAGTCGATAGTCGCCTCGAGCGAGCGCGTTATACATATTGCTGAGGCCACGATTGAGAAACAAGTAATTATTCGTATTGGTATATGGATTCGATGGGGTGACGTTGGGCAAGGGGTAAAATGCATTCTGATATGCGACGGCGACGGGATCGAGATTCGTGATCTTATTGTTTGCATATGGTGTACGCGATGTTACCCCGCCTACAACCGTGGTAGAGAACGGATTATAAAGTTGAATCTTGTTCCCGTTGGCATCGGCCAGACCCGAGAAGTCTCCTGTGCGCTGCGCGGCTGTAGGAACACTCAGGTATTGAGGACTGGACTGAATGAATCGATACTCTTCAAAATTCCCGAAATAAAATGCTTTCTCGCGAAGCAGAGGGCCACCGATCGTCCCACCGAACTGGTTATATCGAAGGGCAGGCTTCGCAACAGGAGGCCGTGCGAAATAGTTTCGCGCGTTAAAGATGTCGTTTCTGAGAAATTCGTAGACAGAGCCGTGGAGAGTATTCGTTCCAGATCGGCTTACGAGATTGACGACACCGCCTAACGCGAATCCATATTGCGCGGATACGACACCGCTCTGAACTTTGAACTCTTGAATTGCGTCAACCGTTGGATTGACGGCAATTTCATTCGTAACTGTCGCCAGATCGCTCTGGCCATCGAGGATATAGGAGTTCGTTCCTGTAGGAGAACCGTTGATTGAGATTGCAGAAAGATTTGTTCCCCGGTTGGCAAATCCCCCTTGCGCAACGGTCGTATTGATGCGCACGCCTGGCGTGAGGGTGGTAAGTGCGATTGCGTTACGCCCGTTTAACGGTAGTTCGGCGATGCTTTTTTCACCCACAACGGCACCAAGGGTAGCGCTTGTTGTGTCAAGGACGGCAGGTATGGCCGAAACTTCTACTGTGCTATCAACCGTACCTAATTTGAGGGAGAAATCTGTCTCAACTCTCGCTCCCACTGTTACTGCGAGGCCAGACACAACTGATTTCGAAAATCCGGTCATGGTCACAGTAACGCGATAATTACTACCAAGCACGAGAGGAGGCGAATTATAGAAACCAGAATCATTCGTTGTTAGTTGAACTTCCGTGCCTCGATCAACATTCCGAATGGCCACCGTGGCGCCGGAAACTGTCGCCCCGGAGCTGTCGCGCACGGTGCCCTCGATGTTGCCGGTCCCTTGCTGGCCAAAACCCGCCGACGGCAAAGCAAGTAAGCTCATAGTCATTAGCATGATCGAAAAAAACAGCTTGCGGGGTCCATTCGGTATCTGGATCCTTACGTTGAACACTCCTAAACCTCCCTAAAATAGACTTGCTATGTTCAGTGCTGCCCTGGCACATAACGTCAGAATGCATCGGTTTGCGTCATTCAGCGCACTGCCGAGCGAAGTAATGGAACGCTTGCACAAGCATGAAAAGAGTATGCAGAGCCCCGCGATTCGCTGGATTCTGGCCAATCATGTCGAGAAACGTTCTTGGTCAACGGAGCAAATGCTAGAGATCGCAAAAAGACTTGTCTAGGGCACGTGACCTAGACAAATTCGGAAATTTAATGGCTTCTCTCGTCCGTGCGTCCAAGATGCCCTTTCGCGCAAGGGGAGGAGAAGCTGATTTATTACCGAACGCGTTTCCATCCGTCAGGTATGCGATACCATGTATCGCGATCAATGAATTGCCATGCCGCAAGTCGCATCTCAACAAGATCAGCACGGCTGCTTTTGAATCTTATGCTTTGCCTGAGCTGTTTCTCTTGTGTTGTAGTTCGTGCGCAAACGGCAGTTAGCGCTCCTTGGACTCTCACTCAGTGGCAGCGGGAGAATTGGCAGATAGAGCAAGGCCTTCCAAGCAACTATGTGACCGCGATTATCCAGGATCATCATGGTCGCTTGTTGATTGGGACAAAAAGCGGCATCGTTACGTTCGATGGATTCGCCTTTGAACAATACCCGTTTTTGAAAGACGCTTGGATCTATTGCCTTTTGCTGGAAACTGATGGAACTCTGTGGGCTGGAACCTACAAGGATGGTCTGTATCGAATTCGTAATGGTCAAGTGTCAAAAATTGAGACGGGTACAGTGTTTTCACTGATTCACGATAAACATGGTCGAGTATGGGCTGTTTCTGAATATAGCCTGGGCTTCATTGAGAATGACCAATTCCGAACCGTCGTACACGGGACAAACACTCAAGGCTTTGGCTGGCAGTCTGTCACTCAGGAAGAAAATGGGACACTCTGGCTTGCCACACAGTCGGGCCTTTTCCGGTACCGTGCTAATCATGCTGAACGCATATCTGTTATTGGGCTCGATGGGTCTCCTGTAACGGTTTATTCAGCACCACAGTCTCACGAGTTATTCGTAGGTACAACAAAAAAGCTGTACCTGCTGGCTTGTGCGGGGGATTCTTGCGTTTCGAGTTCTATTAAGGGAATACCCGGTCCGATAGTCGGCATTCATCAAACAATCGATAAGACCCTATGGATATCTACGTGGGGCCATGGTCTTTATCGCCGCTACACGTTAAACGGGAATGGGCATGTCGAACATATCGATCATCGCAGTGAACTGACGGATGACTTTGTACATGCTACCTACGAGGACGAAGAGCACAATCTATGGATTGGGACGCGGAGCGGTGGGCTTACGAGATTTCGTACTACTCTTCTGAAACCTTTTGGGGTTCCTGAAGGAGTAACAGGCAACTGCGCATCGGCTGTTACTGGGGATGGAGCGGGTGGTGTGTGGCTGGGAACATGGCGAACCGGTCTATTTCATTGGAGCGACGGCAAAATCCAACAGCAGACATTGCCAGAGCAGGGGCTCAATACTCTGATTACGTCACTCAAATTGGATTTCGCCCATAACCTTTGGATCGGAACATTTAAGGGACTATTCGTTTTAAGGCACGACCAGCAAACGATACGCCTAGCCTTCGTCTTTCCTCCAGGTTTTAGTGAGGATGCGAGTATCCGACAGATATTCTTCGCTGCGGACAAAAGCTTGTGGCTTCTTGATTATTCTGGTCATCTCCAGGTGTTTCGCTCCGGGGATCCTTCGACCTCCCATTGGCTACCCGTGCTGGCGCATGAGCACGTAACCTACATTACGCAAAGTGCCGACGGAAAGCTGTGGATTGGATCCATGTCAGGTTTGTGGCAAATGGCCACACCTCATTCAGCACCTTTTCAAGTCTTCTCGTCCAAATCGCCGATCATCTCTATTTCGAAAGATCGCCATGAGCGTCTTTGGGTCACCTTTCGAGATGGCAGCATTCGTGTGCAAACTAAGAACGGTTTCGTTCCATTCCAACGCCCCGCATTCCCGGGTAAGTGGATCTACGGCATCACAGAAGACACCGACGGAAACTTTTGGTTCAGTACCAGTCTAGGGCTGGCACGAGCAGCGGGTTCTCAGATTGACCTGGCTTTGCAAAATCCGGGGATACGTGTCGACGCGATTCCGCTTGGGATTGGCGATGGCGCTAGAACGATTGAATGCCGTTGCGTCGATTACCCGCAGAGCTGGGCTGCCCCAGATGGAACTTTATGGAGCCCAACCGCAAAAGGATTTATTCAGATGGATCCGCGGCGTATAGGAGACTTGCCGACTCCAATTGCGTCGGTCAAATGGATGAAACGAGACCGTGTCCTGTTATCGCGAAGCGACCAGGCGATATTACCCGCGGGATCTCACGATCTGGAGATTTCCTTTGCTTCGGTTCGACTTGGCGCTCCAGGTCAAGTCCGGTTTCACTATCGCCTTGAAGGAGTTGACTCCGCCTGGGTCGAAGCGGGACAAGATAGAATTGCTCGCTATACTCAGTTGTCTCCCGGCCACTATCGCTTCATGGTTGCTGCTCGAGATGAATTTGGCAACTGGGGTCCAAATGCTGTAGTTATCGTACAAAAAGATCCGGCATATTTTCAGACCGCCTGGTTCAAGGGCATGATAGCGGCTTTGATATTTCTTATCCTGAGCGCTATCTATTTTGCACATTTACGCAGCGTTCGCGCTCGCTATCTTGCTGTCCTTGGCGAACGCAGCCGGATAGCTCGTGAATGGCACGACACACTGTTATCTGGACTGACAGCGATTGCATGGCAATTCGATGCTGCCCTTCGTACATGCACTCAACCGACCTTGCTGACTAACCTTAAGAACATACGGGGCATGTTGCGCTATTGCAGCGATGAGGCACGCCGCGCGGTCAGCGATCTCCGCGATATTTCGCTCTCTCCACCAGATCTCACGATGATGTTAAGGGAGGGATTGGAGCACTTGACTGTTGATGAGAGGACTCACTTCGAGTTGGACGTCGATCCTTCATTCCCTCAGCTTTCCAATGAGTTGAGTATGCATTTGTTGCGTATCTCTCAGGAAGCGGTAACGAATGCTATCCAGCACGGAAAGCCCTCAAAAATTCGGGTCACGCTCAGTGCCGACAACGGAACAGTACTTTTAAAAGTGTATGACAATGGAGTTGGCATGAGCCCTTCTCAGATGCAATCTCCTCCTCCTGGCCATTTTGGAATCTTAGGCATACGTGAGCGCGTGGACCAGATTGGCGGAAGGTTAGGAATCTCAGCAACGCCAGGTCATGGAACCACAATAACAGTCGAAATGCCGGTATCAATATGAAGTCTCTGACTATCCTGGTGGTAGAAGATCATTTCCTGATCCGCATTGCCTTGCGCGGTCTGCTTGCGACAATGCCCGAGTATCGGATTATTAGTGAAGCAACGACCGGTCAGCAAGCAATTGATCTTTATAACGAGAAGCAGCCAGATCTCGTCATTATGGATCTGCGTTTGAATGGGCTCTCCGGTTTTGAAGCCATTCGAACGATTCACAAGAATTATCCGAGAGCAAAAATTCTTGCGATCAGCACACTCCAGGGCAGCGAAGATATCTATCGTGCAATCGATGCTGGCGCCAGTGGATATGTAACAAAAGATCTAGACGGGCAACAGCTTGGCGAGGCATTGCGCACGGTCGCAGAAGGAGGACGGTATGTGCCCAAAGCGTTACAGTTACGTTTGGAGGAACGATTGCCAGGGAACTGTATTACACCGCGTGAAAAATTAATTATTGAGCTACTGGCACGCGGCCTCAATACTGCTGAAATTGCAATCGAAGCGCACATTGCCGAAAAGACAGTACGGATACACATAAGCAATATTTTTGAAAAGCTTGGAGCTCGCGACCGTACACAGCTTTTACTTATTGCCTTAGAGCGCGGCATCATTCATCTTGGCAGCGGCAGCAGTCAGCTGGGATGAGCATTGCATCGATGTGTTTGTGCGCGGCCACGACGATCAACTCGCGCACAAACATTGGACCAGCGATAGGGGCTGGAGTGGGTACGTCTCCTAACCATGGTTCACTGGAACGACGAGACCGGCATCCGCAGAGAATGAGAAATGTTCAAAATGGGCGATGCCAGCCTAGACCCTCAGAATGGGAGGGCGGGACTTTGAGCCGCCGGAAGTTTAACGCCTAAAATTTGTGCGACCGTTGGTGCGATCTGGCGCATATCGATCACGCCAAGGTTTCGCCGGTGAATCTTCGGGCCCACAAGGAAAAAGGACGAGCGCAATTCCTTGTGATCGGGCAGTTGTCCGTGTGCGCCGGTACGAGGGGCTTCTGCCGTGACGGCTTTCGTTCCCATCGCAAAGCGCCAGCCTGGCGCGGGGTCCAACATCAATAGAGCCGACGGAATACCGCCCCGGGCAACAACTTCATTATGCGTCAATACACGGGCTATTCCATAGGACGGATCTTTCGCTGCCGCCATAATGACGGATATCACCTTCTCGGTTATCTTCGTGTTGCCTGGATCACGAACGATGATGGCTGCGCTCGCGCCTGTCGTGTAGGCGGCCGCATCCCACGTTCCGCTCGCAGGATCGATCAGTCCCTCTCTTTTTAGAAGACCATTGATATACAGCGAGTGATCTGTGGGCAAAAAGCCGTGGTCGGAGACAACAAAGATATAGGCGTCGGGATAGTTGGCGCGTTCGGCCGCGATCGTCTCTGCAATCTCCGCATCAGCTGTTTCCATAGCGGCATTTGCCTCGGGGCTGAATGGCCCATGTCGATGTTCTGCGTGGTCAAGATCACCCACATGCGTCGTTATGAAGT
Source organism: Acidobacteriota bacterium (assembly GCA_018268895.1). Lineage (NCBI taxonomy): Bacteria > Pseudomonadati > Acidobacteriota > Acidobacteriota bacterium. The sequence goes on from JAFDVP010000013.1 coordinate 65,442, forward strand.
CAGGCTTGTACCGTCTGATGATCGCCAATTCCCATGCATGACGTGTGGCATCAATGCTTAGTTTTCCGGCTGGTAGCTCCGACGCCAGTTGCTCTCGCAATCCAGGAGGATTGTCGTAATGCTTGTTTGGGTCAGCTTCGACAGAACCGCCATCTGGGTCGGAGCCTTCAAATGCAGCATTGGCTGGAAGCAACCAGTCAATAAATCTCGATCCCGTCGTGACCGGCCATCCCACGCTTGCGACGGTGTAGCCTGCTTCATGGGCTGCCTCCCACAGGGTTTTGACCCTGATATCACTGAACTCGGTGATTTGTTCTTTGCCTTCTCGAAGCGGCGTGAACTTCTGGTTCCCGAAGATGCCGTGCTCGATAGGCCAGACTCCGGTCATGATGGTCGTATGACTTGGGTAGGTGATTGTGGGAATCACCCCGATGACGCCCTCCGCATAGGTGCTTTCCGCATAGAATTTGCGCAAAGTCGGTATCTTAAGCCCATGCCGATCCGCCTCTGTGATGTAATCAGGACGCATTCCATCCACGGAAATAATCAACACGTGAACCTTGGGTGCCGCATACGCGAGTGCGGTTGAGCCAACAAAGATAATGGTTGCAAGACAGAACTTCACACTACGTGCTATCTCCACGAAAATGTCCTCACCGTAAATGGTTGATGTCAGGCCGGCTGTTTTTGGGTTTGCATTACGAGATACGTCTTTTCAGTGTGCAGGCACGAAATTTACGAATCCTCGAATAGTCTTGTCAATGAAGATTTAGTTTTTAAAACTAAGGTTTTCAACGATTCCTTACGCGACACCGATTCACCATAAGACATCATTGTTTCTGCAATATGACTTGCTTCGGGGAAATTAACATATGCCGCAAACTAAGAAACATGGCACGCGTCAACGGCCGCTACGCCCAGCACCTGTAAGAAATCCTCCAAGAGTTGCCCTCATCATCGAAACCTCGACCACCTTTGGCAGAAGACTGCTGAGCGGCGTCGCTCAATACATACGCGAAAATGGCCCCTGGTCTGTCTTCTTCACAGACCGAGCAGTCAACGATTCGACTCCGAGATGGATTGGGACATGGAAGGGTGATGGCATCATCTCGCGGATTGCATCGCCGGAGATTCGGCAGCTCCTTGCATACAGACACATCCCGGTCGTCGATCTCAATGAACAGTTGGGGGATCTTGGCGCGCCACAGATCTCAAACGACCATCTCGCGATTGGCCGTATGGCAGCCCAACATCTGATTGACCGTGGATTTGAGGTATTCGGCTTCCTGGGACATCGAGGTCACCCTTGGTCTGACCAGCGACAATCAGCCTTCGAGGAGCGTGTCGGTAAAACAAAAGGTAAGTGTTACGTCTACTCCGGACCGACGGCCGATGTGAGAGATCTGCGCGAAGGAGTATGGGAGACGGAGATTGACCTCATCGCAGATTGGGTCCATGGCCTTCCCAAACCCGTAGGCTTGATGGCCTGTAACGATTTCCGCGCTTTGCAGCTGCTTTCGGCATGTCAATTGGTCAACGTGGCTGTTCCTGAGCAGGCCGCAGTGATCGGTGTAGGTGCTGACGACGTAGCATGCGAACTGGCCGATCCCTCGCTCTCTAGCGTGATTCTCAATGCGTGGCGCATGGGCTACGAGGCTGCGGCCCTACTCGATAAGATGATGAAAGGCCATCCCGCGCCACGGAAAGAGATTCGCATTCCTCCTCTGGATGTTTCCGTGCGGCGCTCGACCGATACCATGGCTATCTCAGATCCGGTTGTCGCAAATGCGGTTCGCTTTATTCGCGACCATGCGTGCAATGGCATTAACGTAGAAACAGTTCTACGCCATCTCGGCGTCTCGCGTACCTGGCTGCAATTGCGATTTCGAGAGACGATGCAGAAGTCTGTTCATGACGTCTTGATCGAAGCCCGCATGGAACGAGTACAGGAGTTGTTGGCGGAGACGACACTACCGCTGGACCAGGTCGCCGATCGATGCGGCTTCCGATATCCGGAGTACATGAGTAACATCTTCAAGCAGCGCACGGGATGGAGTCCGGCCCGGTTTCGGCGGGAATTCGGCAAGAAATAATTGCACGGCGATGAATTATCGGCACTCTGTCGAAAATCATAGATATATCGTTCAAAAGCTCATTGACTCCGCTTGTATGGCCGACCTAAGGTTCTCCCATGCCATATGTCAAGGAAGTGGAAAGGTTTGTTCGGGAACCTGCGCACGATCTCCCTGTTCGCAGAGAATATGATGTGCTGGTGCTGGGTGGTGGGCCAAGTGGAATTATCGCCGCATTGTCGGCTGCCGAGAGCGGATTGAGAGTTGGCCTGGTTGAAAATCGTAGCTTTGTAGGCGGAAATATGACTATCGGCCTACCGATTCTGGGATTCCTGGGGCAGAAGGGAAACCAAATCATTCAAGGTATGCCGCAACGGTTCATCGATCGCCTAAAGGCAGCAGGAGGTAGTAGCGACCATCGCTACTGTCCCCTACATATGAGCCTTACAATCGTTGAACCGGAACTGGTCAAAACAGTGGCGCTGCAGATGTTGCTGGAAGCTGGTGTAGATGTAACTCTTCATTCCATGCATGCAGGCGTTCTCAAAGAGGACCGAACTATTTCAGGTGTCATCCTGCAAAGCAAAGGCGGGCGTGAAGTATTCACAGCGCACACCTACATCGACTGCACTGGCGATGCCGACGTGGCTTATGCCGCCGGAGTGCCAACCGAAAAGGGCAATGACGATGGCGGTCTGCAGCCGCCAACCCTGATGTTTTGCCTCGGCGGGGTCGATACGGAAAGGTTGCGGCATTCCATTGCAGAGCACCCCAAAACCTACATGCTGGACTTCATTCCGAACGAATACTTCCAGCAAAACAATCAGTTCATCGTAGTTGGGCTGAAGGAGTTGATTAAGGAAGCCCGTGATGCTGGATTCGACATCAAGACGGAACGAACCATCATCATTACCGGCCTGCGTCCTGGCGAAGCCTGGATCAACATGACGCGAATGGCAGGTGTAGATGGCACCGATCCCCGCTCGCTGACAGCCGGCGAGATTGAGGGCCGCCGGCAGATCCCGGACATCCAACGCTATCTGAAAGAATATGTTCCCGGGTTTGAAAATTCATACTTCACAAAGACTGCTCCATTTCTGGGGATTCGAGAGACGCGCCGTATTGTCGGTCATTACACGATGAACCGGGACGATGTTCTTAGCCGCCGCAGATTTGATGATGCCATTGCGGTTGCGAGCTACCCGATCGATATTCATCGTCCATCGGACGACGGCTGCACGCTGGAGTGGTCCGGTGATTGTTATGACATCCCATATCGCAGCCTGGTTCCGCTCGAGATAGACAATCTGATCGTCGCAGGGCGATGTATCTCAAGTACCCATGAGGCGATGGCGGCGATTCGAGTCATGTCAACATGTATGGCCATGGGAGAGGCCGCGGGACGTGCTGCGGCGATGGCTGTACAGCAGAATCTCCGTCCTATCGACGTAGATGTGAGAACGTTACAAAGCAACTTGCTTGAACACGGAGCCTATCTCCGCGAAACAGTTAGCAGAAATTAACTTGACCCTAGATCGTGAAGCAGTTGTTCTAACCATGTCTGAGGGCGGAAGAGACCAAAGAGACATCCGCTCCGAATCCCACAGCCAATTTGTGCATTATTTCGGAGCATATCAATGAAGCACGCCCGTATTAACTCTCTCGTCCTGTTCTTGCTTGTTATCGTCCTCAGCATGTTCCAGATCCCCGCTTTCTCGCAACAGGGAGGCGGCATCATCAGCGGTCACGTCCAGGATCAGACCTCCGCACCGATTTATGATGCCGACATCACCCTCATCAATACGGCGACACAACAGAAGATCGCACTGAAGACAAACCCGAATGGCAACTTTTCCTCGCCTTCAATTCCTCTGGGTGTGTACACCGTGATCGTCAAGCGGGATGGCTTTCGCGGAGAGCAGCGCGATGGCGTAATCGTAGAAGTCGACTCTCGCCTGAAGGTCGACTTTTCCTTGGTCATCGGCAGTATCAGCGAAACCGTTGATGTATCCACGGAAAATGCTCAGGTCAACGTCGAATCCACCGAATTGGGAACCGTATTCTCGCGGCGTCCAATCCAGGATCTTCCCGTGAATGGCCGTAGCGTCCTTGCGCTAGCGCAGCTTTCGCCCGGTGTTACATCCAATGCCGGCCCCACCAACAAAGGCTTCGCTGATCGCGGCTCTCTCGTCGCCTCCATCAGTATCAACAATGGCCCAAACGCTGCGAACGCAGTTCTGATCGACGGACAGAACGATGTACAGACCTACATCAACGAGATCAGCCTGAATCCCGCATCGGATGCGATTCAAGAGTTCAAGGTCGAGACGGGAGTTATCGCGCCTGAGTACGGTTTCACTGCCGGTGGCGTTATCAATATGGTCTCTACTAGCGGAACGAATCACATTCACGGCACAGCCTATGAGTTCTTGCGCAATGACGCGTTTGATGCGCGCAATTACTTCAACCCGAAACCGCAGGCCATTGCCAAACTACGGTACAACCAGTTTGGAGGGACACTCGGCGGCCCGATTGGGAAAAAGACGGTTTATTTCGGCAACTACGAGGAGTACAGGTACAACCTCGGCCAGCAGATTATTGCATCCGTACCCACTGCGGAGTGGAAGGCTGGCGACTTCTCCAACCTGCGCAGTGCAACCGGAACTTTAATTAAAGTCTACGATCCAACGACGACGCGAGTAAATCCCAGCGGAAGCGGCTATATCCGCGACCAATATCCGGGAAATAAAATCCCCGCGAGCCAGATCGATCCCGTCGCTAAAGCAATCAACGCCTATTACCCCGCACCAAACAGAACCCCAGACAATCCATACACGCAGACAAATAACTATACAGGGCCTACTGGAAATCAACGGTCGATGCGGCAATACCTCATCCGAGGCGACCATTCCTGGTCAGATCGTCATACGATGTTCGCGCGTTACGGTTCCTTTCTACACCGAACGGATACGGGCGGAGGGCTATACAGCGTCATTGAGCCGTTCCTTGGCCTGCGCTACGACAACTTCGCAAACTACGCGCTCATCGTGGAGGATACCTTTATCTTTTCGCCCTCCTTCATCAATGAAGCACGACTCTCCGTACTACGCACAAACTTCACCTTCCAAACGTCGAGCTACAATCAGGGTTGGCCGCAAAAGGTAGGAATGCCGGCGAATGTTCCATCAGACACCTTTCCACGCATGTCGAATGGCTTTGCTACCTCCTCAACATCGGCCGTGGGTAAGCGCGCTGCCACTAATCCTCAGTTTTCGGACATCATGACGTTGGTTCACGGAAAGCACTCGATGCGATTCGGAGTCGACTTCCGAATTGATCGCGGCTACAACAAACAGACAGCCCAGCCCTCCGGCCTTTACAGCTTCGCGAGTGGTCTTACGGGAAATCCACAAAGTCAGAGTGGAACAGGTTACGCATTCGCCTCCTATATGGCCGGAGCGGTAACATCGGCCACCGTTGATACCGTTCTCGGCGCCTCTCAAGCAAATCACTCTCTTTCCTTTTTCTTTCAGGACCTATGGAAGATTCACAATCGACTCACGTTGAACCTTGGGTTGCGGTATGACAGGCAAGGCTATCCGTTCGAGCAAAACAATGGCCAAAGCAACTTCAACCCGTTTATCAAAGACCCGCTGGGACTGGCGGGCGCGATGGTCTATGCCGGCGTTGGTGGCCAGCCTCGGAGTTTCCGAAATACCGACAATACAGATTTTGCGCCTCGTGTTGGGTTCGCATGGGATATCTTCGGTAACGGGACCACCTCTGTGCGCGGCGGCTATGCAATCTACTATCCCACAATTTTCTCGACGGACTTCTTCGGAGCAACGACCGGGTTCGCCAGCACAGTGACTACTTACTCTGCACCTGGCGCAAATATCAACCTGCCTGCGATGTATCTAAAGAACGGTCTGCCCTCTCAGCCCATCCAACCGCTTGGAGCCTCGCTCGGACCTGATGGCCTTCTCGGTGGCAGCGTAACCTACGATGCGCAAAACGACGGCACAACTCCTCAATCGCAACAGTGGGTCCTGTCGGTACAGCGCACCCTTCCGTTGAGGAGCTTGCTGGACGTCGCTTACGCAGGCAATCATGGAACGCACTTTGTAGCAAACAGCTACTCGATGAACTCCATCGATCCGTCGTATCTCTCGCTCGGCAATAAACTGCAGGATGCTGTTCCCAATCCGTACTACAACCTGCTGCCAAGCACCAGCACATTGAAGACCACGACCATCAGTCGTCAGCAGTCTCTGCTCGCCTTTCCTTACTATGTCGGCGTTTCACGCCGCTTGCCTCACGATGGCAATTTCATCGGCCATGCACTACAGATCTCGCTAAGAAAGCAGATGACAAAGGGCCTGACGGCAGTCCTTGGATACACCAAGACCAAACTGATCGACAACAGCATATCGACGCCTGTGACATTCAATGGTGTGCAGCAAGCTGACATTACCGGTTATCAGAACGTCTATGATCGCCAGGCCGAACGATCCATCGATCCGCTTGACCGCGCGCAAACGCTCAATTTTAGCGCCGTGTACGATCTTCCGTTCGGGAGGAACAAGACGTTCGGGGCAAACGTGGGCCCATGGGTCGACAGGATCATCGGCGGATGGCAGTTGAATACGGTAACCCAGTGGAAGCGCGGTGTTCCTCTGACCATCTCCGGTGCAAACAACCGGCTGGCAAGTCGACCAAACTTTGTCCCCGGAGCGAACGCCAAGGTCGACAATCCGACCATTTCGCGGTGGTTCAACACAGGGGCATTTATTAATCCGGCGGATTATACGTTCGGCAATGTCCCGCGCACCCTGCCGAACGTTCGCGGCCCCGGTGTCATCAACGTCGATCTTTCCGCGATCAAGAACACGAAGATCACCGAGCGGGTCTCGTTCGAGCTTCGCGTTGAGTCCTTCAATGTCTTCAATCACCCCAACTTCAACCTGCCCAACATGACCTTTGTCCCAGGAACGAATGGCCTGAATCAGAGTGGTACATTCGGTACTATTACTTCGGCTGCTGATGGTCGTCAGATCCAGTTTGCGGGCAAGATTCGCTTCTAAACAGAGCGGGGCTGGTCTCGCATCAGCCCTGCCTCTTACTCAACTCGAACATTTTAACCCTTCCAGAGGGCGGCTGTTATTCGTGCGAAAGCTTCGACATCTACGTTGGTATATTGCCGCCCTCCTCTTTGCTGCAACGGTCATCAATTACATTGATCGCCAGACGATTGCCGTACTCAAGCCTCGCATTATGGCAGACTTCCACTTGTCTCAACTGGAGTACGCCAGAATTATCCAGGGCTGGCTCGTTGCCTACACCGTGATGTATGTCTTGTCCGGATTCCTTGTGGATCGCTGGGGAACTCGCAAGGCGCTTGCGTTATTTGTCGGTTGGTGGTCTCTAGCTAATATCCTCCATGTCTTTGCGCGAACCGGAGCTCAGCTTCGGATCTTCCAAGTGCTCCTTGGCATTGGTGAACCGGGCAACTATACTGCAGCGGGAAGAATTGCCTCCGAATGGTATCCGCCTAAAGAACGCGCGACCATCAACGGTCTCGTCAATGCAGGCTCTGCGGTCGGTGCGATTCTGGCGATTCCTTTAGTGGCATGGCTAGCCGTAAGCCACGGATGGCGATATGCCTTTCTTGTGACCGGTTTGCTGGGCTTTGTCTGGCTTATACCCTGGCTGATTTTTTTCAGGCTTCCAGCGCGCCACGGCTCCATCACCGATGAAGAACTGGACTACATCCGGTCAGGCCAGCAATTATTCTCTCCCGAAGGCGAGAACTCTATTGGTTACCTGATACGCCGCAGGGATCTTTGGGCTTTGACATTCGCACGATTCCTGTCAGATCCCGTGTGGTGGTTCTATCTCTTCTGGCTTCCCGGATTTCTTCAGGAACAGCGCAGCTTCTCATTGCAGGAAGTGGCTCTCTTTGGTTGGCTCCCCTATCTGACCTCCGATATTGGGGGCATATTGGGTGGCTGGGTATCCGATCGTCTGATTCCCTTCACTGGAGGTCCCGTTAAAGCTCGCCTCATTCCAATGACGGCATGCGCGCTTCTGATGCCGATAAGTCTTTTGGTGCCGTCCATCCAATCTCGCATCTCCCTCATTGCGGTGCTATGCATCGTTACCTTTGCGCATATGGGATGGAAGACAAACCTGATGACAATTACCAACGATATCTATCCCGTCGATTGCATCGGTACAGTATCCGGACTGCTGATGTTGGGCAGTGGCGTTGGAGGGTTTCTGTTCCAGGGCGTCATAGCCCGAATCGCTCAGAGCGTCTCCTACGGGCCGATTTTTACAATGATGGGATTCATGCATCCACTTGCCTTGATCATCTGCCTACTCGTTCTTCGTAGATCCGATTCCACCCTTCATTCCGCCATCAAAAGCGCTCCATTGGTTCCAAAGACCAGAGTGACGTGAGGCACGTTTCCGCGTAACTCATCCGAACTCTCGAACAGCTATTGAGTAGGACAAACGGACGGAACCTGGCGTCCGATGTGGTGTCCTTTTGATTTCTGAGTTGGTGCGATTCGATGCGGAAGAGTGCAAGCCGGACAAGTCGCTTATTCTACTGTAGGGAAATGCTTTTAGAGTCGTTGTGCGATTTCGTGCGATCCGGTGCAGAAGAGGGGAAATCGCATTTCGAGTCAGGTGCATTCAACCGGGCTCTGCCACCTCTCCGTAACATCAGTTTACCTTTAATTGATGCAGGGAGAAAGTCACAGAGGGGTTGGCAGTCAGGCCGTCGGCGAATGGACCGCCGGACTGGAGCAGATGCTGCGTGGGATTGCCCTGAACGCGGGCTTCGATCGCATGGAGATAGCCTCGCTCTCGCCGCCTGACAGCGAAGCCGCGGCAGAAGACTCCGCGCGATTTTCTTCCTGGGTCGATGCCGGTCGCGCTGGTGAGATGGAGTATCTGAAGCGTCGCAACGAGCAGGGAACACTTCTGCGCTCGGCGGTGCAAATCGCCATGCCCTGGGCGCAATCGGTCGTCGTCTGCGCCATGAACTACAACACCTCCGCGCCTCGTTCCATTGAAGAGGCTCCCCCCGATACCGGATGGATTGCGCGCTACGCCTGGAGCGGAAGTCAGGATGAGGGTGGACATCTGAGGCCCACCGACTATCACGATGAGCTGCTCGGCCGCTTGCGTTTGCTGGAAGAAGCGATTAAGCACCGCGCCGGCTGCGAGACACGCTGCTACGTCGATACAGGGCCTCTGGTTGAGAGAACCGTCGCCGCACACGCGGGGGTTGGATGGATCGGCAAAAACACCTGCGTCATCAACCAGGAACTCGGCTCCTGGTTGTTGCTCGGCGTTGTCGTCACCTCACTGGCTGTCCCGCAGGGGGCGGTGCGCGTGGCTGCGGCAGACCGCTGTGGAAGCTGCACGCGCTGCATCGACGCCTGCCCCACCCATGCCCTGGTTGCACCGCGCCAGATGGACGCATCGAGGTGTATCTCCTACCTGACAATCGAGAAGAAGGGAGACATCCCCGTCGAGCTGCGAGAGCCGATGGGGCGTCAGGTCTTTGGCTGCGACATCTGCCAGGACGTCTGCCCATGGAACCGCCGCGCCCCTGTCGCCGTAAAAGAAGGAATGAAGCCGCGCGGAGAGCTGGTTAACCCGCCGCTTGCATGGCTGGCCAGTCTGGACGCAACAGGGTTTCGCGAGCAGTTCAAGGGCTCGCCTTTAGAACGCACGCGGCGGAAGAGGCTGCATCGCAATGTCGCCATCGCAATGGGCAACAGCGGCAATCCTGCTTTTCTGCCGCAATTGAAGTTGTGGAGTGAGGTTGAGGGCGACGAAGTGCTTGCCGGAACTGCCCGCTGGGCAATGGACCGCTTACTCGGCGGCGAAAGAACACCAAGCAAGGACGAATCGCCGCTTTAACGGAGCCGGCGGAGCATCTTGAGTCGGAGGCTCACTCTGCTAGCATCGAATCTGATTGTTGCAACTCGGGCCTGTCTCTCAAACGTCTTCTAATATATGTTCTCGATCCTCCCCCCGAAAACCAAGCCGGACCCCGTTGTGGAGCAGGTGCATCCTCTTGCGAATCCCTCCGGGAAAGATATGGACAGTCTGCCGGACGTTCCATTGGAACGTGTTCGCCCGACCGTGCCCAGGGGAGGCTTTCTTTCGCAGGTCAAGGCGCTGATCCAGTACATGGCCAGGACCGAGGTCCATACCTACGCCTTCAGTGTCGCGGCCAATGCGATCCTCTCGCTGTTTCCGTTTATCGTGCTGCTGCTGACGCTCTGCCGCGGGGTCTTCCACTCACGCAATATGGAGCAGGTCGTCGGCGATATGATGCGGGGATTTCTCCCTGTCGGACAGGACTTCGTCATGCGGAACATGCAGTTGCTCGCCCACCCCGGCAAAGGAGTCCAGTTTTTTTCGCTGGTCATGCTGCTGGTCAGCTCAACCGGTGTCTTTCTTCCGCTTGAGGTAGCGCTGAACAATGTGTGGGGAGTCGGCGAGAACCGCAGCTATCTGCACAATCAGGCTGTTTCGCTAGGGCTTGCTTTTGGCGTCGGCCTGCTTGCGCTGGTCTCGGTGTCTTTTACCTCGGGATCGCGGATCATTCTTACCTGGTTATTCTTCGGGCACACGCAGAACCTGGCCTACGCCGTTGTTTCGACGTGGTTTCTGAAGATATGCGGTGTGATTGCAAGCATTCTTATCTTCTTTCTGATTTACTGGATTCTCCCGAATCGCAGGATCCCACCCCGCGCGGTCCTTCCTACTGCGGTCATGGTCGGTCTGCTCTGGGAGGTGGCAAAGTATCTCTATGTCCGGGCGCTTCCGTGGCTCGATTTCAAATCGGTCTACGGCCCGTTCTATATATCGGTTGGATTGATGATGTGGGCTTTTCTTACCGGCCTGTTGCTGCTGGCCGGGGCCCATGTCTCCGCCACGCGATACGCCTTGCGAATGGCACGGCAGGCGAAGGCAGAGGAAGAGAAAGAAGCAGCGGGGAAGAATGATGCAGGTCGCTGAAAAATCGCAACGACGGGGCTGGCGCCCCCCTTCGGGACTGGAAGGGGCGGTCTTCTGGCTGGCTGCATGGTTTTGCCTGTTACTCTTGCTGCGCCTGATTCCCGGCTCCATCGGCGGGTTTTTCAGCATCATTCAGATTCTGGTCGGCATTGCGCTGGCGGCAGTGGCCATCCCGTTGCTTGTGCGCATCGTCCGCCGCCACATGCTGTGGAGCCTGCGCAACAAGCTGGTCGTCACCTATCTGCTGATTGGTCTGGCTCCCGTGGTGCTGTTCGTCACCCTGGTGATGATCTCCGCATATATTGCTGCCGGCCAGTTTGCGATCCATCTTGCCGACTCCCGCATACAGGAGGAGTTGGTGCAGATGAGCAACGACAACTCCCATCGTGTCGGCGTGGTAGCGCAGTTTATTCAGGGGCGGCCGATTCCGCCTCAGGTGCTGGCGGGCGCTGAGCAGACAGCAAGCGCCGCCCGGCCCCGGTTGCCGCATGTGGCCTCCGCCTACGTGAACGGAGCTCCTGTCGAACTGGGAATGCCAGTGCGTGGCAAGACCCCCCTGGGACTTCCACCATGGGCCGCTGAATTGAAGGGCGGACAGTTCCAGGGACTTGTGCTCGATGGTGGTGAGCTCTACCTTACGGTCGTCAATCAGCAGCGGTTGAATGATGGCAAGTTACTGAGCCTGGTCTCAAGCCTGATCGTCGACAGCAAGATGATGGACGTGGTCGCCAGCGGCCTGGGCAGGGCCCAATTGCGTCCTGAGGACAGGCTGGGCAGCAACGACTCTGGCCAGAGCGCCCAGGAAAGTCAGGGACAGGCGAAAAACACAATCAGGCTGCGCGCGCGGGACAGGACTCCCAGGCACTCCGCCCCGATCATCGGCGGAACGCAATCCGACCCGGTCAACCTTGCCGACATCCAGGTCAACTTTCTCTCCACCCTCGAGGTGACGGACTGGGACACGGGGGAGCATGACAATATCCCGATCAAGGTCGATTCCCGGCCATCGCGCCTCTACAACCAGCTCTTTGGTTCTTCGCTTGGCGGCATCGTTACCAGCGCGTATCGTGTCGGCCTGATCGTCCTCTGCGTTCTCTTTGGGGTGATCGAGCTGCTGGCGCTGATTATGGCCATACGTCTCAGCCGGACCATGACTGCGTCGGTTGCCGATCTCTACTCGGCCACGCAGAAGATCGACAAAGGCGACTTCGACCACCGCATTGGCGTGACGCGCGAAGACCAGCTCGCGGACCTGAGCCGCTCTTTTAATAAGATGACGGGTTCGCTTCAGCGGCTGATGCAGGAGCAAAAGGAAAAGGAGCGCCTTCAGAACGAGATCACGATCGCCCAGGAGGTGCAGGCCAACCTATTTCCCCGTCAGATCAGGAGCCTGCCGACGCTCGAGCTGCACGGCGTCTGCCGCCCTGCCCGCTCCGTCTCGGGCGACTACTATGACTTCCTCATCTTCCACGAAGAGGCGCACAACGGCATTGCCAGCCGGCGCGAGACGGGGGTAGGCATCGCTATCGGCGACATCAGTGGCAAGGGCATCTCCGCAGCATTGCTGATGGCGACATTGCATTCCGCCGTGCGCGCCTATCGCTTTGCCAGCGAGGAGCTGGTCTTCAGCGAATCTCCAGTGGCCGGACTGCTGGCAAGCCGCGATGAGCGTGGTGGAGATTGCGACGAACTCTTTCAGTCGCCGGGCAGGATTCTTTCGCTGCTCAATCGTCACCTCTACCGCAGCACTCAGCCGGAGAAGTACGCTACGCTCTTCCTCGCCCACTACGATGCGGCAACGGCAATGCTGACCTACTCCAACGCAGGCCAGCTCCCTCCGCTGGTGTTAGGAAGAGACAACGTCGTCCGCAGGCTCGACCGGGGCGGCACCGTCGTCGGCCTGATGGACGGCATGAGCTATGAGGAAGACAGGTTCCAGATGCGCTCAGGCGACATTCTCGTGGCCTACTCCGACGGGGTCACCGAGCCTGAAAACGACTTCGGCGAGTTCGGTGAGGAGCGCATGATGGAAGTTGTCTCCCGGTATCGCGACCAGCCGCTACACATCATCTCCAACCAGGTCATGCTGGCGCTCGATGCCTGGATCGGCGCAGAGGAACAGCCCGACGACATTACCCTGGTTCTCGCGCGTCAGGCCTGATTCATTTTGATAGCAGGCTTATCGAACCGTGTATGACTTGACCGCGATGGCGTTGGGGCTTCCTCCGGCGGGCAGAATCGTAAACAGCGCCGCTCCCTGGCGTCCCTGGGTACGGATCACCGCGACATCGCCGGAATGAGCGTCGGCAGCCAGCAGCACATGCTCGTCGGCGGAGAAGGCAAGCGCGTCCGGGGCCGAGCCGGTGTGGATGGTGGTGACAAGCTGACCATCGTCGATGCTGTACACACTCACCAGGTCGGAGCCGAAGTCCGAAACCCATAGGGTGGAGTTGTCGTGGCTGACGATCCCATGCGTCGGCTTGCTGCCGATGGTGTAGGTTCCGCCCACCTCATTGGTCCAGGTCGAGATCTCGGAGATGGAGTCGTCGCCGAAGTTGGAGACGAAGATCTCCCCCCCGTCCGGTTTCATGGCCAGATGGACAGGGGTCGCACCGACGTCCAGCATCGTCAGCAGATGGTCTTTAAGCGCATTGGCACTCTGCCGGGCAGCCCACGACGACGGCTCAGCTGCGAGGCTGATCGCCATTACCTGGTGCCCACCCGAACATGCGACAAACGCCTTTGAGGAGTCCGGCAGGATGGCAATGTCCGTCGCCCCTGGGCACCCCGGGAAGGCAGCACGAAAGCGCAGGGGTGAGGCCGTAGTGGACTCATGGTGGGGGGCGGGGGCAGGCAGTGGGGCCTCCGGCGATCCCTGGCCACCTGGAGCGATGTATGTGGTTGTATACGGCTCGACGTCATAGACGGAGACGCTACCCGACCCACGGTTCGAGACAACGAGCGAACGCATGTCCGGCGAGATACGGGCCAGGCCGGGCTGCTCCCCCGTACCGGCTGCCGCGATCTCGCGTCTGCGGTCGAGGTCGATCACACTGACCGAGTTGGAGCCGGAGTTGGCGACGTAGGCCCTCCCCCCCTGGGCGTCGACGCTGATGGCGTAAGGCAGGCGATGGACCCCGATGGTTGAGACGACCGAATTGTTCGAAGCGTCGATCACAGTCACCGTTCCGGACTTCGTGTTGACCGCGTAAACCTCGTTGCGTCTGGGGTTTGCAGCGATTCCCGAAGGTTCGTCGCCCACCCGCAGGGTACGGTCGAGGCGAAGCTGTACCAGGTCAAGGACGGTGACTGTGTTGGAGGTCCCATTGGTGATGTATGCGAATTCGCGGTAACCGGCGGGAACGTCGGGGAAGCCGCTGCGCCGGCACCCGGAGAGCAGGGCCACCAGGGCGAGCGAGAGCAGGGCTAACCTGCTTACTGGCTGACGATTGAGAGCTTTAGGCACTGGTGCGAGTCTATCGGCGGGTGTTCTCTGCCTGCAAGCGCGGGTTTGGCTCCGGAGAAACCGGGAACGCCCGTGCACTGTGGAAAAAGGAAAGTTCTGAGAGACCGAAACATTCCCGGTAGCCGTGTGTTTGCGTAGGTGATGCGAAGAGTTGCCAGATGGGGAACTCTCACATCGTCTGTAAATCCTTCTCGGACAACGAAGCTACGGCCTCTGTAGCTTCGTTGATTTTTTTAATTTGCGGTTAGCTGTTTCAGCGGTCGGTTCTATTCCAGTTGCGAGCGATCCAGCCGAGATAGCCGAGCTGCACCACGATGACCCCGGCATACACAAAGACCAGGTGGCGGTGAGCCATTGTCGAAAAGTCGAAGAAGGTCTGCCATGTCATGCAAATAGCTCCGGGTTACTGTGGCGTCTCAAGCGAGGCTTCGATGGCCAGCAGCGCTGCTTCCTGCTCGGCGAGTTGACGTCGGCGCTCCAGCGCAAAGCGGAAGGCAAGAATGAAGATTCCCCACATCGCCCATCCGGCAACGTTCCAGAGGGTTGCCGCGTAAAAGCTCGGATCGAGACTGCCGTCGCCGCCGAAGACAGGAGCGGGATGCTGGGTTCTCCACCACCGGATCGACATAAAGGTAATGGGGACGTCGATGGCGGCAAAGACCGAGAGAACTGCGGCAAGGGTGGGGGTCTGCCCCGTAGGCGAATAGCGCCTCAGCAGGATGTAGCTGACGTAAAGCAGCCACAGGATGAGGTATGTGGTCAGCCGGGCGTCCCATGCCCACCATATTCCCCACGCAGGCTTGCCCCAGAGCATTCCTGTGCCAAGACCGATTCCTACGTAGAGCACGGTAATCTCGGCAGCAGCCACTGCCAACGCATCGGCGGTAAGGGCTTTCAGGGGATCTCTCCGTCGCCAGTACAAAAAAGCAAGCGAAGCGATGACGTTGACGTAAGGGAAGACACAGCCGAGAACAGCATGTGGCAGGTGGTAGTAGAAGATGCGCTGGAGATTGCCCATCGTCGCTTCCATCGGGGCCACGAAGATAGCCTGCCGGAAGCCGATGACGAGTACTACGACGGTAGCTGCCAGCCAAAGCCATGCTGTCGCGCGAGTGATGGAAGAGCGGTCCACGATAGTTCTATTTTACCGCGAAAACGCAGGTGACTTCCCGGCCTGTCCTTCTGGCGGCCTTTGAGGTCCTGTAGTCAAACTACCGAGGAGCGGCTGGGATTCGCATCCCCCTTGTGTGCCCAGAGCGCGAATCGAAGTCTGTACGCAATCTCCTCGCAAATATCCCTGGAGGGTGCGCCTCTTCTCATGGAAGAATGACGGCGGTTGTCATTTGGCAAAGCAGACTATCCATCGATGTGATAGCGTTATAAGCCATCCTTATGATGTGACACCGTGGAGGGTGGGATGTTCGGTTTGACCGAAGAGCAGGAACGGCTTCAGAAAGAGGTCCGCGCCTTTGCCGGACGCGAGGTCGCACCGCATGTCTCGGAGTGGGACGAGAAGAGCGAGTTTCCCCATGCCGTCGTGAAGAAGCTGGGCGAGATGGGGCTGATGGGAGTGATCTTTCCTGAGGACCTCGGCGGCGCGGGGATGGGCTACGTCGAATACGTTCTGGCGATCGAAGAGCTTTCGCGGGTCGACGGCAGCGTGGGAATCATTGTCGCCGCGCACAACTCGCTCTGCACGAACCATATCATGCTGGCCGGCAACGACGAGCAGCGCCGCCGCTGGATTCCGCGGCTTGCGAGCGGCGAATGGCTCGGCGCGTGGGGGCTTACGGAGCCGGGGTCGGGTTCCGATGCCGGTGGTGCGCGAACGATGGCGGTCAAGCGGGGCGACAGGTGGGTGCTTAACGGCTCGAAGACGTTCATCACCAACGGCAGCTATGCCAACTGCGCGGTCGTGCTGGCCGTGACCGACAAGGAGAAGGGGACGCACGGCGGCATCTCGGCCTTTGTCGTCGAGCGCGGAACCCCGGGCTTCCGCTCCGGCAAGAAGGAGAATAAGCTCGGCCTGCGCGCCAGCGACACGGCAGAGCTGATCTTTGAAGACTGCGAGGTTCCGGAAGAGAACCGCGTCGGCAAACTGGGCGACGGTTTCAAGGACGCCATGCGTGTGCTCGACGGCGGACGTATCTCGATCGCTGCGCTCAGTCTCGGTATGGGACGCGGCGCGCTGGATGCGGCGATCAGGTATGCGAAGGAGCGCAGGCAGTTCGGCAAGACAATCAGCGAGTTCCAGGCGATCCAGTTCAAACTGGCCGACATGGCGACGGAGCTTGATGCCGCGTGGCTGCTGACCATGCGCGCCGCGCAGATGAAGGACGAGGGGCAGAAGGTCACGCTCGAGTCGGCGATGGCGAAGCTCTACGCCAGCGAGGCAGCCTGCCGCATCTGCGACGAGGGCGTACAGATCCACGGCGGCTACGGCTTCATCAAGGACTACCCGGCGGAGAAGTTCTACCGCGACGTGCGCCTATGTCCCATCGGCGAAGGCACCAGCGAGATTCAGCGCATGGTGATCGCTCGCGAGCTGCTGGGCAAAGCTCCGAGCCGAGGCTGAAGCTACTTCGCCGTCACCGTAAGCTGGTAAGTAGCCGTATGCGTGATCGTGCCGTCCGTGGCGCTAAGCGTGTAGGTATAGCTTCCCGGCGTTGTATAGACGCTGTTACGGTCAGGAAGCTTTCCTGAGCACCCACTGAGAGAGGCGATACCGGCGGCAGCCAGCAGCAAGGCGGTCAGGTTTCGCCAGCCCTGTGTCCTGGTGCGCCGTCGCACTGTCCACAACAAAAGTCCGCTCGCGACGGCGATCCATGAGAGGAGCCCTGTCCCGGCAGTTCCGCTATAGCCGACTACGGTGTATTGCGAGACCGTGTTGATTGCAATAGTTGCCGAAGTCGGAGCTGAGGGTATGAACGAAGTCAGAGAAGACACGCATGTCGAAGCGGGAGCATTGGTGCGGCAATTGACCGTTACCGGCGCGGCGAAGCCTGCTATAGGAGAGGTCATCGCCGTAGTCTGCGTCGAGAGACCGGCTATGACAGATCCAGATGCTGGATTGAGCGCAAAGGTGAAGTCGACGCCGTTGCCGGTGAGTTGTACGGGGAAACCAAGATAAGCGGGATCCCCTGAAGCCACGGTCAATGTTCCGGTTCGCGAACCCGTCGTCGTGGGCTTGAAGCTGACTGTAATTGTGCAGGACGAGCCGGCAGCCAGCGTGCTTCCGCAGGTTGTCGTAAAGGAGTAATCGCCAGAGGTGGTTAGTGCGGGTACGGGCACCGCTCCCGGAGCAGTGTTGGTGATGCCGACCGTCTGCGAGGCTGGCGCTCCAACATCGACGTTGCCGAATGCCAGCGCAGTCGTCGATGAGGTGATGGGCGGCGCGCCCGTTCCCGTCAGCGCAGCAGTTAGCGTATTGGCGCTCGATTTCACCGTCAGCGTTCCAGTGCGCGCGCCAAGCGCCGTTGGCTTGAAGACAACATCGACCTGGCAGGTGGCGCCGGATGCAACCGAGCCGCACGAGTTCGAGGTAACGGCGAAGTCACCGCTTGCAGAGAGTGAAAGCATCGACACGGCGAAGATGGAGTTGTTCTTCCAGACGAAACTCTTCACGGCAGACGTAAATCCGGCGGACTCTGAGCCGAAATCTGCCGAAGCGGGAGTCATCGTCGGCGCGCCGCCGTCGTTGCTGAGATTGAAGAGGCTGTACTCAAGCAGCTTCTCCTGCGGCGTCATTGCGGTGTTGGGGCATTCGTTGGGATAGGCAACGTTGGAGATGCTGCTGCCTGATGGTGGATTTTCGACGTGATACTCGTTGAACAGCACGCGCCCGCACTGATTAGTAGCGCCAACCGGGGTGTTGAACGTGAACTGCTGCACCGGATTGCCGTGTGCCGGGTCGTTCAGCGTCAGCCACGACTGGGTTGGAGCAATCACACCGTTTAGGTCGTGCTTCACCTGGTTGATCGCAATCTGACCCTGGTTTGTCGAAGCTCCGATGAGCTGAAGCCACTGGGCGAGTGTGCTTCCGTCGGAGAAGGTGGTATCGATTGTCGCCGTTCCATCCGGCAACGGACTCTGGTTGACCGCCCAGTTGGCGACGCCGTTGAAAGGCGGGTTTGTATTCATCCATACATAGCTGAAGTGGCTGGCATAGACTCGGCCACCTGCGTTGGCATATTGAATGAAGTTAGCGAGTTGGGTCGCGTTTTTTGTGTAATTAGAACTGCCCTGACAGGGAAGCATCAGTACGTCATACTGCTTCAAAGCGGAAAGATTGCTGGTTAGTGTCACCTCGTTGGGTGAAGTCGCGTCGATCCGAGTGCCCGGTGAACCGCTGCCGGAGTAGAGATTGATCCTTCCAGTACCCGTGGGGTTAGTGAATTCAGCATTGCTGATTCCGACCTTGTGCAAAACGCACTCAACCTCATCGACTGAGCCCGTCACAATCGCAATCTTGGGGATGTCGCCTTCGGTCTGGTTCTGGGGCATGCGTGTTGAGAAGGCGGTGTCTGTACACGCTGCTGTACTCGGAACCACGACCTGCCTCCGCCATCGTCCCGCCACAATCACCAGCGGTATATTGCTGCCTACCGGGACATTGGCGAGCGTAAATTTGCCGTCGACCCCGGTCGAGGTGCCGACCAGAGGAGAGCCTGAGGGGATGGTTCCTGGAGCCGGGCAGCTGACCCCAGCCGTAAAGGCATCGACTGGTGCATTCGGGATATACACCGTCACATTTGGCAGAGGATCGGTGTCGTTTGGCGCATAGACTATTCCACTGATTGATGTCGTCTGGCCAGACGGGCAGGATACCTGCTGCTGGCATAAACCGGTGCAACTGGTCTGCGCGGCAAGCGGTCCGCAAAGACCTGTAATTAATGCAAGCGTGGCAAAGCGTATGCGCATGGGTGGGTTAGAGATATACCAAATCCACCGTCCGCACAAGAAGAATTAAAGGCGATTCGATTGCATGGACGACGAGATGCTGCAAGGAGTTGCAGTCTCGCCCTTGAACCTAGACCTCGAAGCTCTCCCACTGCTCGCGGACACGATCGACAAGTCCGTCGAACTCCGCTGCCTGGCGGACGGGTGCCAGTAGCGGGTCCCACCGGCTGATCATCGGGTAGTTGATAAATCCCTTGAGGCGGGCCTTCTCGAGCCATGCCAAAGCGTTCGCAGTGTCCCCCATCAGGGCGTAGCACTGGGCGAAGTTCCAGGAGTAGTGCGGGTCGCACTCCGTAATCTGGCTCAGCTCGACGGTCACGGCGCGGTCGAGGGCTTCGCGGTCGCCCTGTAGCGCGGCCTGCATGACGAGGCCGATCTGCGAGAAGAAGTGGCCGGGGTGCATCTCGTCGATGGCACGAAGCTGTGCGACGGCATCCTCGTTGCGGCGCAGCAGAGCCAGAATTTGGCCGCGGCACCACAGCAGCATGGCGTTCGTGGGGTCGAGCTTGATGGCGTCTTCAAACGAGGGCAGGGCGTCGGCAAACTCGCCACCCATGAGCGAGAGCAGACCGGGAATGAAGCGGTAGACCGGTGTCAGCGGGTCGATATCGAGGATACGTCGCGCCAGCGGCATGGCGGCATGGGCCTTGCCGCTCAGCCCGCAGACCGCCGAGTACCAGCTCAGCGTGTCGGAGTCGTTGGGGTCGGCGGTGATGGCTCGCTTGAGCAGGCGGACGGCCTTTTGGCTGTCTCCCTCCTGCACGCTGATCAAACCGAGCAGGCGATAGGCATGTGCCGACTCCGGATCGAGCTCCAGCGCCTGGTTGGCGCACTCGCGCGCCTTAGTCAGGTAGCCCATGTCCGACGAGATGCCGGCGTTGATGTACTGCCAGTAGACCTGCCCTTTGGCCGAGAGCAGGAGGACGTTCTTGCCGACGAGATTTTCGCCTGTCTCCAGGTACTCCAGCGCACGGGCCAGAGCGTCCTCGGAGTAGTTGAGGATCTCGTGCTTCGCCATCAGGTAATAACGGTATGCCTCAACGTCGGGGAGCGGCCTTTCGAGCATGTGCTTGTCCTCGGCTGGGGTAAGTTTGATCTTCAGCGCATCGACGATCCTGCGGGAGATGTTCTCCTGGATGATAAAGACGTCATCCAGAGTACCGTTGAATTTTTCGGCCCAGAGCAGCGATTGGTTGATGGGATCGATTAGCTGCGCTGTCACCCGGATCTTCGTATTTCCGTCGAGCGAGCTCTTGCTCAGGCGCACCGAGCCTTCGAGGACATAGCGAACATTCAGGTCGCGAGCGATCTTCTGCGGCGTCTCTTTCGTTCCTTTGAGCTGCATCGCCGAGGCCCGGCAGATGATTCGCAGCGCGTGTACGCTCGAAAGGTCGGTGATGATCTCGTCCGTCAACCCGTCGCAGAAGTAGTCTGCGCTGGCATCTGCTCCCATCGTGGTAAACGGCAGGACGACGACGGATGGCGTGTCGGGGCCGCTGCGATAGTCCATCACCAGCGTAGGTAGCGTGACCGTAAAGGTCGATCCGGAGGCCGTCAGTGTGCCGAGAGCGGCGATAAACTCCGTTGCATTCTGGAAGCGCGCGCTGGGATCTTTCGCGAGCGCACGTTCGACTGCCGACCGCAGACTGCCCGGCAGGTCCGAGCGAAACTGGCTGAGCGGCTTCGGAGTGGTATGCAGAATGGAGTCGAAGACGCTGTAAGGCGTTCCACCGGGAAAGGGAAGTGTTCCGGCCAGCATCTCGTAGAGGCAAACCCCCGCGGCCCACAGGTCGGTGCGATGGTCGACCGGCTTCGAGAGTACCTGCTCCGGCGACATGTAGCTGATCGTGCCGACGATGATGCCGGTCTCGGTGAGCGCGCGCTGAATGTTCGGGCGGCGCGCCAGCCCGAAGTCCACAATCTTAACCTCGCCTTCGGCGTTGATGATCAGGTTCGACGGCTTTACATCGCGATGGACGATCCCTTTGCTGTGGGCGTGATGCAGCCCTGACAGAAGCTGCGTTGCAATCAAGGAGGCTGCCGTCGGATCGAGAGGGCCGCGCTTGATGCGTTCCGCCAGCGTCTCGCCGTCGTAGTAGCCCATCACCAGGATGATCTGGCCGTCGGGTAGCTCCTCGATATGGTGGATGCGGCAGATATTCGGATGATCGAGGACGGAGGCTGCGCGCGCCTCTTCGAGCAGGCTGCGCTTCTGCGTGGCATCGGCGAGTACCGATGGCGACAGGCTTTTGAGTGCAACCGTGCGATGCAGCAGCAGGTCCTCTGCCTTGCAGACAACACCCATGGCTCCCGTGCCAAGCTGCTCGAGGACTTGATAGTGCGAAATCTTCTGCCCTTCAACCATATGCGGGAACGAATGCCTCGAGTGTACTCTGTGAAGACGCTGCGTGCAGTGCCGTCAGCTCTTCAAAGACCGAAGCGACGGAGTCAATCGTATGGAAGGCACTGAGAGCGACATACTGCTGTTGCTCCACAGTCAGCGGCATCAGGTCAAGCGTGCGGTTCAGGTCGGCGATGTGATGCGGATCGTTGTCCGCATGTTCCATCAGGCAGCGAAAAGCAGTGGACGGAAGGCCGGTTCGCTTGCGAATCTCATCGAGATGCTCTGCGACTGGCGGCTTGCCCTCAAGCACGATCAGGTAGCCGAATACCGAAACCGGGTGCATGTTGAGCGCCCAGAAGTACTGCGCTCCAAGCAGTGAGACGACCGAAGCCAGCGGGGCTGCTTCGGAGACCTGCCGCGGAGAGATGCCGAGCGTGCCAATATCATCCAACAGCCACGCATCGTGGTCCTTCTCCTCAAGGATGTGCTGATCCAGGTACGGCGCAACAATGCGGGCGACCGGATCGCCTGCGAGGGTTAGGGAGCGTTCATGCGCGACGCGCATCAGAGTAATGCCTCCCTGCATCACCCGATGAAGCTGCACGAGAAATGCAGGCAGCATCCCGGGCAGTTCCGGATGAGACCAGAACTTGTTGCTGGCGGAGTTCAGCCGCGGTTCGGCAAGACGAATCTTGCTCCAGAGGAGTTCGCTGTTTGAAAGAGGCATGGGGTTGCGTCGAAGTTCCGTAGTCAGGTATGGGTGCGTGAACTCTGCCGAAACCGCTGGCCATCTGCCGGCGATTCGACAGATGGCAGCGTCCGGTTTCGACAGAGCGAATGGAAGAACAGCGCGATATGTTTCTAGACAGGGAAATTCGGTGGTGCGCCTTCGTCGTCCGCGGCGTCAAGTGCCCCGAGCTTCGAACGCAGCTTGATGAGGGTGTTGACCTCAACCGGGCTGAGCTTGTTGATGGCCTTGTGATTCACCCGGTTGACATGGTCAGGATGAATGACGCCACCCGCTGTAAGGCGTTCAATGTTGGTTTTCTTCGGTGCCGCCTTCTTCGCAGCCTTTTTAGCTGCTTTTTTGGCGGGCGCTTTCTTTGCGGAAGATTTCTTTGCAGGCACTTTCTTGGCGGACACAGTCGTTCTCCTTGATCGGCGTAATAGCGTGGCCCAAACCGGCGTACTCTACCGGGAACAGCGATGAAGCAATGGAAAGCTGGGCCAATTGTATACGGCGTTGTCGACGGAGTGTTGAATGCGCTCCCACGGGCCTCATCAATTTGTATTGAGTGGAAGAGAGGCGGTCGAGGACGGCCGCACTATTTCGCAGCCGCCTCCAGGATCGCAGCCGAACGGTTGAGCGCTTCGGCCAGCACACCTAGTTGCGCCTGCGCGCGCGGCGCGTCGGGGGCGGAGATACCCTCGTTCACTCCCGGGATGACAACCGCGGCGTAGCCGGTAAACTCGCCCGGATCGTAGATCAGGTGCTTGTACCAGGGACGATGCGGAAGTCCCGCCGGGGTCAAAAGAGCGGTCTCAGCATTGCGAAGCGCGCTGTTGAAGGCCGCTGGTTTTGAAGAAGGAACAAGCTGGCGCGCATGGACCGCAGTGCCCGCCGCCGCAAAGCGCTGCGCCGCCGCCATTGCGGCAGAGAAATCCAGAGTCATCTTGCCGGCAGCCGCCCGCTTCTGGGCGCCATCAAGATAGCTCAATATCTCCTTGCCATAGAGCTGGTAGTCGTAAGGAAGTACATCCGCGTTGGCCATGTGCAGAATCTCCAGGCCAAAGACGCGGGCCTGCTGCTGCAGGTAGACAAACGACGGGTCGGCAAATTTTATGAACCAGTTGTAGTTGTCGAAGGCGGAGTGATACACCCCGTAAGGGCCTTCGGACCCGATGTCCGTCGACGGTACGCCGAGGTGCTGGATGAACGGCGTGTAGTCTGAGCCCGAACCGAGGTTGCCTACCCGTATCTCGTTCTCCGCGTCGGCTGCCGAGCGCGTGGCCGGTGCAGGGGCGTTCGTCACAGTGCGGCGGTCGGTCTCGTTGGCCTGCGACAACTTCCACTGCTCGTAGACCGTTCCTCCCTTGGGAGAGGGAACCTGCTTCGTAATCTCGCGAACGAACTGCTTCAACGACGGCACAGCAGAGGCCTTGAAGTCCGATCCCGAGACGCCCACGTCCGTATTGAAATAGGCGACCGCGTGCGCCAGCCGCTCCGCGTTATCTTCAGCCCACTCCGTGGAGCCGATCAGCCCTTCCTCTTCGGCGTCCCACGATGCCAGCACGACCGTGCGCTTTGGCCTCCAACCTTGCTTGAGCAACTCGCCCAGGCCATGCACGGTCTCCAGCATGGCCGCCGTGCCGGAGCTTGGATCGACGGCGCCGAAGACCCAGGCGTCGCGATGATTCCCCGCGACCACCCAGTCGTCCTTCTGCGCCTTGTCGCTGCCGGGGATGGTTCCGATGACGTCCCAGATCGTACGCAGCGCGCTGTCCTGCTCCAGGTGCATATGTACCTTCACCTTGTTCACGCCGCCAAGGTGATAGGTAAACGGAAGCGCGCCCTGCCATGCGCGCGGAGACTCCTGCCCGCCCAGGCATTTGAGGATTGGCATCGCATCTTTATATGAGAGAGGATTCGCCGGAATGCTCGGCTCGTTCCCTCTTGTGTCCGTCAGGCGTTTTGCAGCCGGAAGATCAGGCGTCGAGGCCACTCCAGGCGTCTGCGCATCGCCCGGGTAGATT
Organism: Acidobacteriota bacterium; assembly: GCA_018268895.1. Lineage (NCBI taxonomy): Bacteria > Pseudomonadati > Acidobacteriota > Acidobacteriota bacterium. The sequence continues at coordinate 90,082 of JAFDVP010000013.1, forward strand.
GGCAGAAATTGCACCGACCCACGCTGCACCGCAGACTCCGGACGGAACGGGCCCTTGGGATACATGTCGCCGCGGTAGTAGCCGTCGTCGGCGGGGTCGGAGTAGATCAGGACTCCCTTGGCCCCATACTGCTGCGCGATGTAGACCTTCACCCCGCGAAAGTTCGCCCCATAGCGGACGATGACGATCTTGTCCTTGACGCTGATGCCCAGCTCCGCGAGCTTCTTGAAGTCGGCAAGCGTGCCGTAGTTGGCGTAGACCACATCGGCGGTGATGTCGCCTGAAGGCGAAGAGCCATTGAACGCAGGTAGAATGCGCGGGTCGTCCTGGAATGGATCGCCGCCATGCTTCTTCGGATTGACGTGCTCCGGCGTCGGACCGGACATCAGTTTCTTCCCCTCCGCATCGAAGGCCTCGATCTCGATCTTGACCGGCTTGTTCAGAAGAACGTTGTACGGGACGATCTTTGTGTCGATCCCGGCGGCCTTGAACTTGTCGGCAACGTAGACCGCCGTGGCGTAGTCCTCGGGCGAGCTGGCCCAGTGGGGAGCCGCTGTAAGCGTCTTCAGGTGCTCGCCCGCCAGCTTCGCGTCCGGGACCGGAAGAAACGCCGCATCCCACTTCGCCTGCTGTGCAAAGTCGTGGTAACCGAAGACATGTGGGGTTTGAGCGGAGGCGGAAAGCGCAGCAGGAAGAAGGAGGCACGACAGAGCACGGACGACACGCAAGAGAGAGGACCTCTAATGGAAGCGATGAAGCTAGAGTACAGCATCCCGCGAGGTGAAAATACTGCACTTTAGCAGGATGCTGTACTCCTTTACCTCAGGCGACGGTCTGGCTGCAGAACTTGCAGCGGTGGGCGCCCAGCGGAATATCCGAGAGGCACTCCGGGCACGGTTTCGTGGTGGCTGCCTCAGGTCCCTTGATCCGCGCCAGCAGCTTCTGTGTAGGAAGCACGAGGAAGAAGTAGATGACAAAGGCGATGATCAGGAAGTAGATGATCGCATTGATAAAGTTACCAATCTTGATCGGCGTATTGTTGACCGAGAACACGACCGCGGAGAAGTCCGGTTTTCCCACAACGGCTGCGATAAGCGGCGTGATGATGTCGTCGACAAGAGACTTGGTAATCGCAGAGAATGCGGCGCCAATGATGACGGCGACGGCCAGGTCCATCACATTGCCGCGCAGGATAAAGTCTCGAAAGCCTTTGATCATGTGTTATCTCCGAGTTCGGATTTTGGAACTACCGGAGTCTATCACCGGTCCCCCCGCAGTCAAGCGGCATTATTGGGCGGTAAGCCACTGCGCATAGGGGTAGAGAAGGAAAAAAAGGATCATGCCGGTCGCCATCAGATCCATATAAATCATCAGAATCACGCCGCCGTGATACCAGCTCCATTTGGTGCTCATGCAGCGGACGTGGTCGATCGTCCCCGCAATCGAGCTAAGCGCCGTCAGAGCTATCAGGGGATTCTGCTTATTATCGGGAAAGCCGGAGAGCAGAAAGGCGATCCCCAGGCTTAGCAGCACAAGCACAGCGCCGCGCAGCAGCGAGCGGTTGTGCGGGTTGAAGATGCGGGGTATCACTCGACCGCCTCAGGCCGTGGCAAGCTCCGGTTTGGCCGCGGCCTTGAACATCTCACGGATCGATTGCTCGTAAGGGGCACGCAGTACGCCATGCTCCGTAATGATGGCCGTGATGTACTTCGCCGGAGTCGCATCGAAGGCCGGATTCTGAATTGCAGCGCCATTCGGCGTCATCTGCTTCCCGTTCGAGTGCGTTACCTCGGTGGCGGACCGCTGCTCGATCGGAATCGCATCGCCGTCCGGTGTGTTGACGTCGATGGTCGAGAGCGGCGCGGCGACGTAAAAAGGGATGCCGTGCTCCTTCGCCAGAACGGCGACAGAGTAGGTGCCGATCTTGTTGGCGGTATCGCCATTGGCGGCGATACGGTCGGCCCCCACGATGACGGCCTGAATCTCGCCCTGCCGCATCAGCGAGCCCGCCATGTTGTCGCACAGCACGGTGGTGGGGATGTTGTCGTGCAGCAGCTCCCATGCGGTCAGGCGCGCGCCCTGTAGATAAGGACGGGTCTCATCGGCATAGACGTCGATCTTGTGCCCACGCTCGACAGCGGCACGGATTACGCCCAGCGCCGTACCGTATCCGCAAGTAGCCAGAGCGCCTGCGTTGCAGTGAGTCAGGACAGTGCCTTCCTGCGGGAGGAGTGAAGCTCCATGCGCCCCCATTGCCTTGCAGGCGGCGATGTCTTCGTCGTACATCCGCTGCGCTTCCTTGATAAGAGCAGCCTTGATCTCGGGAATCGATGTTCCGGCAGCGGCGAGCGCGTTGTATTTGTCGCGCATGCGCTCAATGGCCCAGAAGAGGTTCACCGCAGTGGGCCGCGTCTCGGCCAGCGTTTTTGCGATCACCGCAACCTCTTCATTCAGGCTGGCGATGTCGGTAGCCTTCGACTGGCTGACGCCAAGCGCAACACCCATCGCGGCAGAGACTCCAATTGCGGGGGCGCCGCGAACGATCATGTCACGGATGACGGTCGCAACCTGCTTGTAGTCGGTGGCGAGGACGTAGGTCTCTTCTAAAGGAAGCTTGGTCTGATCGAGGAAGTTGACGCCATTCGGGAGCCATTCAAGGGTGGGAATCATGTCTCTTCCAGTCTATCGAAGAAGAGAGCGGAACGGGGTCAACCCAGCGCAGGCGTTTGTCGAGACCAGCGCTCCGGAATGCTTCCTGGATAACCTGCTTCGATTCACTGAAGTGCGCCCAGCCTTCAAAATGAAGAGGGACGATTGTAGCCTCCGGCATAGCGCGGGCCACCTCGATACCATCGGCTGCTGTCATGGTGAGGGGCGCAGGCCCCGCTGCTTCCACACGCGCTGCCCCCATATTCAGGACCGCAGTGGTGACGCGTATCCAACGAGCAACCTCCGCTACGCCTTCGTACCATACTGTGTCGCCCGAGAAATAAAGTGCGCCATCGATAGAGCCAGCGGGAGGACGGACAGCAAAGCCGACAACGGGACCACTACGAGTCTCGCAACCGACAGAACCGTGACGCGCTGGAGTTGCCGTGATGAGAAGCGTCTCCCCCGCAGGGTTCTTGACCTCCACTGTCTGCCACGGAGCGAAACCGATCGCATTACCGCCGAGCCGCTGCGCACCTTCGATCGTCGTCAGTACATGGTTCGCTCCCGATAGCATCTTTCTTCCCGCATGGTCGAGGTTGTCGAAGTGCTGATCGTGGCTGAGCAGTACATAGTCGACAGGCCCAAGCGCGTCGATATCCAGGGCCGGATCAGAGTTCTTGTGCAGGGTAATCGGGCCCGCCTCATAATCGCCACCTCCGCGATCAAAGGTCGGATCGGTGAGGAAGCGAAGGCCGTGAAACTCGATCAGTGCGGTCGGTCCTCCGACGTAGATAATCTCAGGCTGGTTCATAACTGCACTCAGGACTTACCTGATGTTCAGATGCGCAGCCCGCACATCCGTTGCAGTGAAGACAGAGTAAAACGGCGCATGTGGCACCGCCTCTTCGATATTGGCCCGCCCGCCCTGCTCCCGATCCACAAGACACAGCACCCCGATGACGTTCATGCCGGATTCCTGCGTGGCCTCAATAGCGGTGATGGTGGAGCCGCCCGTCGTGCAGACGTCGTCGACAATCACCACATGCGCGCCCAGCTTGTGGAAGCCCTCAAGCCTGCGGCCGGTGCCGTGGGTCTTTTCCGCTTTGCGGACGAGGAAGCCATGGACGAGGCCGTCGCGCTTATGGTGCAAGTGGTGCCACGCGCTGGCAGAGGCCGTGTTCGAGACCAGCGGGTCGGCCCCCATCGTCAGTCCGCCGACGGCCTCGGCCTGGGGGAAGTGCTCGCGAATCAGGTCATAGAGCACAAGCCCGGAGAGCCGTCCGCCCTCCGCGTGCAGCGTCGTAGTGCGGCAGTCGATGTAGTAGTCCGACTTCTGGCCGCTGGCGAGCGTGAAGTCGCCCAGGCGGAAGGAGAGAGTTGCGATCAGGTTGAGCAGGTCGGTGCGATTGTCGTTAGCCATTGGTCTCAACTTGATTGTAGTGGCTTCAGCCTCAGTGCAGGCCAAGATGCTCCTGCATCCCTTCAAGCGTCTGGCCTTTCGTTTCAGGATAGACAAGCAGGACGACAATGAACTGCACTACCATCATGCCCGCGAAGAACGCAAAGGGAAGCGACTTCGAGTAGGCCGCCACGTAGGGGAAGATGTTCGCGATAACGCCATTGGCGATCCAGTGCGAAGAAGAGCCAAGGCTCTGCCCCTTGGAACGCACGTTGGTGGGGAAGAGTTCGGCAAGATACACCCAGATCACGGCCCCCTGCGAGAGCGCGAAGGAGGCGATGAATCCGACCAGCAGCGGCAGCAGCAGGCTCAGGTGTTCGCCCGTATGAAAGACCCAGGCGACGCCGAGCAGTGAAAGGCAGGTGCCGACGGCCCCTATAAGCAGCAGCGGCTTGCGGCCGATCTTGTCGATGATCGCGATGCCGACAAGCGTGGCGACGAGGTTGGCAACTCCAACCACGACAGCCTGCACATTTCCAGACATGGAGCTGAAGCCAGCGAACGAGAAGATGTCGTTGAGGTAGTAAAGGATCGCATTGATCCCAGAGAGCTGGTTGAACAGGCCGATGGAGACCGCCAGGAAGATGAGCTTGCCATAACGGCTCTGGAAGAGCGAATGCTGCGTCGTGCCACCCTCCGCTCGAATGGAGGCAGCGATGGCGTCGACCTCAGCCTGCGAGTCGGGCGAGCCAAGTTCGGCGAGGATGCGGTAAGCCTCGTCGATGCGGTTCTGTGAGACCAGCCAGCGCGAGGAGTGCGGCACTGTGTAAAGAAGTGCGAGGAAGAGTATGGCAGGGAAGACGCCAATGCCAAGCTGAACGCGCCACTCGATCGCGCCCAGCGTAAAATGCGCAACAATCGCATTCGAAAGATAGGCGAGCAGGATGCCAATAACGATGTTGATCTGAAAGAGGCCCACCAGCCGTCCACGCCACTTCGCCGGTGCAAGCTCGGCGATGTAAACCGGCCCAAGCACGGACGAGCCACCGATGCCAAGTCCTCCAAGAAAACGGAAGGCAAGGAAACTCCACCATGGCCCGGCGAAGGCGCAACCGAGCGCGGAGAGAACGTAGAGCACGGCCATCACCCGCAACGCGGCGCGGCTGCCGATCTTCTGGCCCAGAGGCCCGGCGAAGATCGCGCCCAGCACCGTCCCATACAAGGCAATGGCAACGGTGAAGCCCTTCTCGCCCTCAGACAGCGCGTAGTGAAGCTGCAGCGAATGTGTGGTCCCGGCAATAACAGCCGTGTCGAAGCCAAAGAGCAGGCCACCGAGTGCTCCGGTGAGAGCACTCTTTACAAGGAGATAGACGGAACGGCTTTTAGGTGAGCTCATGAGGTCATGGCGAGAGTAAATGGTTGCGTCGTGGTTGTCGATGAGACATTACGTTTTAGTGTCGGTGTCTGAATACGCGCTATTAAGTTGTCATCCTGAGCGGGGCGCGGCGCAGTCGAAGGACCTGCATTGGGACTCTAACGACTGAATCGTTGGGACATCCCATCCCCGCAAGACTGAGCGCGATTCATGAGCAGCGCCTGCTCCCGGGCGTTCCGTGTGAGCGAGGCCGCGCGTTCAAACTCCACACGCGCTTCGTCGAACCGGCTGAGTTTGAAGAGCAGGTCTCCACGCACGCTCGGCAGAAGATGATAGCCCTTCAACGTCGACTCATCCGCAAGTGAATCGACGATTGCGAGGCCAGCATCCGGGCCTTCGGCCATTGCGACGGCGACGGCGCGGTTAAGCTCGATGATAGGCGATGGCGTGATCTGCGCAAGCTGCTGGTAGAGCACGGCGATGCGGGGCCAGTCGGTTTGCTCTGCCGTGGCCGCGCGCGCGTGGCACGCGGCAATCGAAGCCTGGAGAGCGTAAGGGCCGGGAGAGCGGGTCAGTTGTTGCGCATGTTGCAGCGCGGCAAGCCCGCGGCTGATCAGAAGTCCGTCCCAGCGTCCGCGGTCCTGGTCCAGAAGAAGAATGGGCTCGCCTGTTGGCCCAATGCGCGCATGAAGTCGCGAAGCCTGAATCTCCATCAGCGCAGCGAGTCCGTGGACCTCCGGTTCGTTCGGTGTAAGCTCCGCCAGAATGCGCCCCAGCCGGAGTGCATCTTCACACAACGCAGGCCGCGTCCAGTCATCTCCGGCCGTCGCCGAATAACCTTCGTTGAAGATGAGATACACCACCTGCAGCACCGAAGCGAGACGTACCGTGAACTCGTCTCCTCGTGGCACTTCAAACGGAACCCTCGCCTCGCTCAGTGTCCGTTTGGCGCGGACGATACGTTGTGCGACCGTAGGCTCCGAAAGCAGAAATGCGCGGGCGATCTCGTCGGTCGTGAGTCCGCCGAGCAACCGCAGCGTGAGCGCGACCCGCGACTCGGCCGAGAGTACCGGGTGGCAGGAGATAAAGATGAGGCGGAGAAGATCGTCGGCCACAGGCGAGTCGATGGCTGCGTTGATGTCATCGGGAGTGAGCTGCCGCGATCCTTCCAATTCGTAGCTTATCTGTTCGTGTTTTCTGTCTAACAGCTTGTTGCGACGCAGGTTGTCGATTGCGCGATGTTTGGCGGTCGCCATCAGCCACGCGCCTGGGTTGTCCGGGATACCGGTCTGCGGCCAACGTTCCAGTGCGGCCACAAGGGCGTCCTGCGCCAGGTCCTCGGCCAGGCCCACGTCCCGAACGATGCGCGTAAGTGCAGCGATGAGACGCGCGGACTCAATACGCCAGACTGCGTCGATGGAGCGATGGATGTCTGGCGTTGGGGGGACGCCGGGGGTGGTCTGCATCAGCAACGATGAGACCACTTCTCCGGCAGGCTGGGCAAGGACGGGTGGAAGGGTTTCAATACATACTTCAGAAAAATGTGAGCAAGGGCGTGCTGCTTCAACGGCTCACAGGTATCAGGGCGCGCAGGCGCAGATCACGAAGCCAGAGCCCAAGCCAGGGGATGACGCAGAAAAGAACTGGAACCAGGCTTATCCCCAGGGAATCGCCGCTGAGCAGGTTGATGCAGGTAGCTCCGCCGAGATAGCCCGAGAGGAGCACGGCTCCAAGGACGGAGGTGCGAGGAAACAGATACAGCAGTGTGCAGACGATCTCGATATAGCCGAGATGGTGAATATGGTGTTTCGGATATAGCTCCGGCGCACCGGCGGGAGGCACATAAACGAACTTCATCACGGCAGTGAACAGGACCAATGCCGCACCCACGCCAGTCAGGACATAGCCGGTGATGCGAGCTCCCTTCGAGGCGGGTGGCTCGGCAGGTGGGTTCGTCACTGGGAACAGTTCGCGCAGCCGTGCATGACTGAGCCATAGGCCTCCCCAGCAGAAGAGCGCGATGTAGATGGGGAAGAGCGTGTATGAGAAGAGAGGGTTGTCGACGCGCAGATGGAGAGCGATGGCTCCGCCAAAGTATCCGGTGAAGAGGATGGCTCCAAGGACCGATGTGGAGGGGATGAGATAGAGGATCAGCAGGACGAGCGCCAGGACTCCGATAGCAGGCGTGAGCGACATGGGGAAGCCGAGCTGGGTATTCGCCTTGACGACAGCGTCGGCATGGGTGAACTTCACACCCGCATCCATGAGCATGAAGAGAGTGAAGAGGGCGGTAAAGGCGTAGGCCGTGTACCGGGCGGCCTTCGATGGAGTGGCTTGAACTTCAACGGGCATTGGAAAATCTCCGTGCTTGGAATGGATCGCTGTGGCGCAAGTACGAAATGCAGGTCGTTCGGCTCAGTTTGGCGCGATGGCACGCGCCAAACTGAGTTCAGGATGACATCTAAAAGTTGACGGATTTTAGTTCGGTTTGCGCCGGGAGAGTTCGTCACGCAGCCGCTCTTCGCTCGCTCGCAGCTCAGGGGAGATCTCGTCGCCGAAGTCTTCAAGCTCGAAGACCTGACGGATCTCGATCTCGCTCTCTTCATTGAACGGATTGGGGCAACGCTTGACCCAGTCCTTGGCCTCGTCGAGTGACCTGCACTTCCAGATCCAGAACCCTGCGATCAACTCCTTCGTCTCGGCGAAGGGGCCGTCAGTGACGGTGCGCTTATCGCCGCTGAAGTGGACGCGAGCACCCTTTGAGGACGCTTGCAGCCCTTCGCCAGCAAGCATGATGCCGTTGGCGACCAGCTCTTCGTTGAACTTGCCCATGGCGTCAAGCAGCTTCTTGTCAGGCATGGCGCCGGCTTCTGACGTGGGGGTGGCTTTGATAATGATCATGAAGCGCATCGATGGTTCTCCTTCTCAGTTGAGAATTCAGTTAGGAAACTTTGTTGTGAGCAAGATGTGGCTGCATATCTGCAAAGCCGTCGAGCTCCTTCTGGACATCGGTGGGAAAGTCGGCGAACTCCTGCACCTGTCGAATCTCAATCGTCTCGTTGGCTGAAGCCGGGCAGCGTTTCGCCCACTCGATAGCCTCCTCGCGCGAGCGAACCTGGATCATCCAATAGCCTCCGAGGACCTCCTTCACCTCTGCAAACGGCCCGTCGGTGACTAGCGGCTTGCCGCCGTCGAAGGTGACCCGCGCTCCCATCGAAGGCGGGTGAAGCCCATCGAGCGAGAGCAGCACGCCAGCCTTCTTGAGCGACTCGTTGTACCTCATCATCGCGGCGACAGCCTCGGCGGAGGGCATTGCGCCAGGCATTGCCGCCTCGTAGCCTTTGGGGATCATCAGCATCATGAATCGCATAAAGCCTCCTGGGTTCGGTTCTGCGCCGCTTAGAAATTTCCGTCGCTGGGCGCGTCGAAGATCTGACGTATCTCAACCTCGCCGTCGCCTGCGACTTCAAGAAACTCATGCGCCTCGGCGATCGCCTCCTGCTTCGACTTCAGTTGAAAGAGCGCAAAGCCGCCGACGATCTCCTTGGCCTCGGAGAACGGCCCGTCGGTGACGGAGAGCTTGCCCTTGCTCAGGCCGACGAGCGAGCCGGTTGCGGTGGGCATGCAGCCTTCGGTTGAGAGCAGCTTGCCTTCGGCAAACTTCTTCTGGATGAGAGCGCCCATCTTCTGCATCATCTCGGGTGTGGGAGGTGTGCCGGCCTCGGACGCGGCGATGTTTGCGGGGCGATAGAGCATGAGGAAACGCATGAATTGATTCCTTTCGAGTCGTTCGAGTTTTCGCCTACTTCTGTGAGCAACGAAACCTTTTGCAGTACGTAAGAAGACACCGTCATTCTGAGCCGCAGGCGAAGAATCCCTGTAGTTTGTTCGTGGCTGCACGAATCTTGGGCTTGGGGAAAGTAGTTACACCGATATGGGGCGTTTTTACATCAGGCCGCTGGGTTGCAGTTGATCATCCAGGGAATCCCATAGCGGTCAAAGAACATGGCGAAACGAGCAGCCCAGAAGGTAGGCTGAATCGGCATTGTGATCTTTGAGCTTCCGGCGGAGAGCTCCTTGAAGACACGCTCTGCCTCGGCGATGTTGTCGATCTGCAGGCTGACCGAGAAGGAACGAGGCGGTTGGTAGCGGTCTCCTGGAACATCGGAGGCCATCAGAACGGCAGTGCCGACGGTCATGTGAGCATGAAGAATCTTGTCGCGCCACTCCGGTCCGGCCTGTGCCTCAGGCGGGGCTTCGGCATGGGTCATCATCATGTCGATCTTGCCGTTGAGGACCTTTGCGTAAAACTCGAATGCTTCCTTACAGTTGCCGTCGAAGTTGAGGTAGGGCTGAATCTGCATGGTGTCGGCTCCTTGATGTATGGGAGTGGCTGATTTCCTGCCGCTCTACATGTACGTCGAACGGGAACGAAGGAAATCGACACGGGGCCGGATTTTTTTGAATTTTTTTTGAACTCCGTCCAAGGGGCCATCTCTGCTGCTCCCCACCCTTTATGGCGTGTCATTCCGAGCGCAGCGCAGCGGAGCCGAGGAATCCCCGTATTTCGCCGGTAGAGCCACAAATACCGGTGTTACCCGCGACAGGCCAGAGAATTAAGCGACACTCGTCGTCCGCAGCATCTTCTCAGCATCCGCAGCCATCGTCTTCGAGGCGTGCAGCATCAGCGGCTCAGTGGAGTCAGCGGGGAAGTCGGCGGCCTCAAGCACCTGGCGCACTTCAGCCTGTCCGTCGACGCTGCCATTCAGAGTTGGGCAACGCCGTGCCCAGCGAACCGCCTCCTCAAGCGAGGGAACCTCGATCATGATGAAGCCGGCGATCAGCTCCTTGAGCTCGGTAAAAGGACCGTCGACAACAGCCTGCTTCCCCTGTGAGGCGACGATGCGGGCGGACTTCGCGGTAGGCCGCAGCCACTCCCCGGCTAGCAGAACTCCGGCGTCGCGCATGTCCTGGTAGTACTGGCCGACGGCGGCGAGGAGATTTTTGTCAGGCAGAGCGCCGGTTTCCATGTTGGCGTCGGATTTGCGGATGATCATGAAGCGCATATAAGCAACTCCCAGACAGATTTTACGTGCTATGTATCTAGCAGATCAGAGGCAATGCTATAGGATCAGTGTCCGTACAAAGTTCAGGTGAAATGAAAATCAGATATCCGTTCATTCCCAAAACTTCTCTGTCGTTACGTCCCGGGGATTTCTGGGGATTTAGGTTAAGGGATGGTACATGGGCCTGTGGTCGAGTGCTTCAGTTGCCGCCTAAAGGGCGAAATAGTCGAATGTGGTTCTTTGGAGCACTGCTCGATTGGAACGACAAGGAAAGCCCAACGATCGATTCGATTGCGAATGCGATGACGCTGCGGCAAGGTGCTATGCATGTAGATGCGATCAGGAAAACTGGTCTCCAAATATTGGCAAATCGCCCTTTGGAGTGGGACAAACTCGAGCCCTGGCTCTGTATTAGTGGAAGCGACGTGCAACGCGGATATGATTACGTTCGGCCATGGACGCGAGATGACACGAAAACGCTTCCAACATTTTCTTACTGGGGAGATCTTTTCATTTGGAGCTTGGCGAACTATCACTTTTTGGGAAATTTGCCAGATAATGACGAGATTTCGTCATTGCCTTGATCCGCTTGATCGTTTATTTGACTGTTTCATGCTGTCCACGCCGGCTACCGTGCCAACCGCTCCAGATGCCGATACCCCCCGGTAGCAATAAACAGCGTCAGAAAGACTGACAAGTTATAGCAGGCATGCACCAGCGTTGAGCTGGCGACCGAGCGGGTCCTGATCCGCACTATGGTAAGCACCAGCGACACGCAGAAGAGGACGAACAGGGCGATCCAGGCGTGGGCGAGTTGCTCGGCGTGCAGCAGCACAAACAGAATGCTGGAGAGGATTGTGGAAAAGACGACCGCGGCGAGGGTGAGGCCGGTTGTGTTGTGCCAGTGCTCGCGGGCGGCGGGGGTCTTCGGCAACGAGAGCCAGTCGTAGGCGATCGCCAGGGCGGGGAAGAGGAAGCCGCGGAAGCAGATCTCCTCGAACAGGGGGGCGAGCAGGGTTCCGAAGGCCGTGACCAGCCAGACGTCGGAGGGCGTACGGAAGAAGTCGTCCATGGGGATGGACTTGGGCACCGGGATGAGCGACGAGATGGCCTGCACGGCGAACCCCGCGACAAGGCCGATGGGGATCAGCTTGTGCGCGTTGCGGCGCGCCGTGGCGAAGTCCCACTGGATGCCGTTGCCGAAGCTGCGCTGCCACAGCAGCGGGAAAAAGAACCACGAGACAGCCAGCGTAGCTATATAGGTAAGCGCCTGCGCCGCGACGATGAGCTTGGGATGCTTTACTGTGACCCCGGCCACCTTATGCGGATCGAGAACGGGGTGGACGAATCCGACAAGCACGCTGGAAAAGATGACCAGAAAGATCGCCGCGATGGCGACGAAGAGAATGGCATGTCCAATATGGGGCACGCGGGCAGGAACTCCGGGGCCTGGCGCAACCGAGGGGGGAGGGGCCTCGATAATGATGGCTTCCCCGTTGGAAGGGATAGAGATTCCCGTAGTTGGTTCTGCGGCGGCGCTCCCCGGTACACGGTGATCGAGCAAAGAGGTTGCGCCTTCAGTTTGTGGTGCTCCATCCCACATCTCAGAGTCGAGACCCTTCGACAAGCTCAGGGCAGGTTGTGAGGCACCCGGTCCTGTGGCGGGTCGAAGCGGAGGTGTCGGAGGGGTGCTCATGCCTTCTTCTTTGTCTTTGTCGTCGTCTTCTTCGCCGGCTTTTTGGGTTTGGAAGAATCGGCGGTTTCGCTCAGTTTAGCTTTGCTGGCCGCTGGTACGCCGGTTTTCTTTTCCGGAGGGACAAACTTGCCCTTTGTTTTCTTGTCCGGGTCGGTAGCGGCGCCGATGCTGGAGGGCTGGGCACCGGCGTGACTGGTCCCGTTGCGGCCAGCGGCGAGCTGCGCCGGGGTGTAGTGGCGGCTCAGGAATTCGGCGGTGTAGGAGCCGGGCACGGTGGCGACCTGCTCGGGCGTACCGTGGGCGATGATCTGGCCGCCTCCTTCGCCGCCCTCGGGACCAAGGTCGAGGATGTAGTCGGCGTTGCGGATGATATCGAGGTTGTGCTCGATGATCATGACCGTGTTGCCGAGGTCGGTCAGCCTGTGCAGAACCTCCAGCAACTTGCGGACGTCGTCGAAGTGCAAACCAGTCGTTGGCTCGTCGAGCAGGTAGAGGGTGCGCCCGGTCTGGCGCTTGCTCAACTCGCGGGCCAGCTTCATCCGCTGGGCTTCGCCGCCTGAGAGCGTCGTCGCTGACTGGCCAAGGTGAATGTAGCCAAGCCCCACGTCGACCAGTGTCTGGAGTTTCTGATTGACAGTAGGGATGTCCTTGAGGATGGGCAGGGCGTCTTCGATCGCCAGGTCGAGCAGGTCAGCGATGGAGTAGCCGTTGAACTTTACGGCGAGCGTCTCCTGGTTGTAGCGGCGGCCGTTGCAGACCTCGCACAACACGTAGACGTCGGGCAGGAAGTTCATCTCGATGCGGCGCTGGCCCTCCCCCTGGCAGGCCTCGCAGCGGCCTCCTTGAACGTTGAAAGAAAAGCGGCCGGGCTTGTAGCCGCGCTCGCGCGACTCGGGGAGCAGGGCGAAGATGTCGCGGATGGCGGAGAATACGCCGGTGTAGGTGGCCGGGTTCGAGCGGGGGGTGCGGCCGATGGGCGACTGGTCGATCTGGATGACCTTGTCGAGCTGCGAGATGCCGCGGACGCGGCCGTGCTGGCCGGGCTCTTCGCGTGAGCCATAGAGCTCCTTCGCCAGAGCGCGGTAGAGGATATCGTTGACCAGTGTGGACTTACCACTTCCAGACACGCCGGTGATAACGGTCATAACCCCCAGCGGAAAGTGAGCGGTGACATCCTTCAGATTGTGCGCCTTGGCGTTTTCGACGGTGATCCAGTTGCCGGTGAGCGGGCGCGGCTGGTTGCCGAGGGTGGGGCGGGTGACGATGTCGATCTTGCCGGCGAGATACTGCCCGGTGACGGAGGCCTCGTTGCCCATGATCTCGTCGGGGGTTCCATCGGCGATCAGGTGGCCGCCGTTCTTGCCGGCGCCGGGGCCGAGGTCGAGCACATAGTCGGCCTTGCGGATGGTGTCTTCGTCGTGCTCGACGACAAGAACGGTGTTGCCGAGGTCGCGCAGATTCTCGAGCGCCGAGATGAGCCGCTGGTTGTCTCGCTGGTGCAGCCCGATGCTCGGTTCGTCGAGGACGTAGAGGACGCCGCGCAGTCTGGAGCCGATCTGCGTGGCAAGGCGAATGCGCTGGCCCTCGCCACCGGAGAGCGTCGCGGCTGAGCGGTCGAGGGAGAGGTAGCCGAGGCCGACGGCGTTCAGGAACTCGAGCCGCTCGATGACCTCGCGTTGGAGGCGGTCGGCGATCAGGCGTTCCCGGCCAGTGAAGTTCATGGCCTTTGCAGCTTGCAAGGAGCGTTCGAGCGAGAGGGCTGTGAAGTCGGCTATGGAGAAACCGTGGCTCCCGTTAGCATCCTGCGAACCCACCTTAGCCGACGATGAAGCTGTCGGCGAAGATGGGGCACCCGGATTTGAGACGGGGATGGGGATGGTGACGGCGAGTGACTCAGGTCGCAACCGCCTGCCGTGGCAGCGAGGGCAGGTGGTCGCGGACATGTACTGCATCATGTACTCGCGGTAGCCCTCGGATTTGGAGTCTTCGAGGTTGGCGCGGAGATAGCTGAAGATACCGTGGAAGCCGGTGCGTCCGCCCTCACCCTTGGGGGGGCCGTAGAGGAAGAGGTTCTGCTGCTCCTGCGTGAGCTTCTCGAAGGGCTGGTTGATATTGATCTTGTACTTTTCGGCGGCCAGCTTAATAAGGCGAAGGAGATATTGCGAGGCCGAGCCGGGGCCCATGGCTCCGTCGAGCAGGGGCTTGGACCAGTCGGTGATGGTCTTGGCGGGGTCGAAGTCGTAGATGGAGCCGAGGCCGTGGCACTCGGGGCAGGCGCCGTAGGCGGAGTTGAAGGAGAAGCTGCGCGGTTCGAGCCTGGGCACGTTGATGCCGCAGTCGGGGCAGGCCATGGAGGAGGAGTAGAGCGTCTCCTCCTGCTTGCGGGTGGCGGGATCCTGGAGGCCGATGAGGACGAGGCCGTTCGCCATCTGGAGGGCCTTGGCGACGGAGGCTTCCAGGCGGCGGGTGTCGTACTTGGGAGGAGCGCCGGCGAGTGCGGCAGAGGTGTTATCCGATGGCAGCGGTTTGAGGATGATGCGGTCGACGATGGCCTCGATGGTATGGTTCTTGCGCTTTTCGAGGCGCATGCCGTCGGTGATCTCGATGATCTCGCCATCGACGCGGGCGCGGAAGCCCTGCTGGTCGAGGGCTTCAAGCTCTTCGCGGAACTCGCCCTTGCGGCCGCGCACAATGGGGGCCATGATCGTGATGCGTTCGCCGGGGGCGAGGGCGACGATGCGCTCCACAATCTGGTCGGCGCTCTGGCGTGAGATGGGGCGATGGCAGTTGGGGCAGTGCGGCTGGCCGACGGATGCGTAGAGAAGGCGCAGGTAGTCGTAGATCTCGGTGATGGTGCCGACGGTCGAGCGAGGCGAGCGCGAGGTCGTCTTCTGCTCGATGGAGATGGCGGGGGAGAGGCCGTCGATGGAGTCGACGTCGGGCCGCTCCATCTGGTCGAGGAACTGGCGGGCGTAGGCCGAGAGGGTCTCGACGTAGCGACGCTGGCCTTCAGCGTAGATGGTGTCGAAGGCGAGGGACGACTTTCCCGACCCCGAAAGTCCGGTGACCACAGTGAGAGTATTTCGCGGGATAGAGACGGAGACGTTGCGCAGGTTGTGCTGGCGCGCTCCTCGCACGGTGATGTGCGTGATGCCGGGCCGGGTGGGGATGGGCTTCTCCGTGGTTGTCGAGGCGGTCGTTTCGGCGGTGTTCATGTGCAGTCGCTGGGGTACTGGGGCCAAGCTATTAGGATACGGCATTTACGCTGCGGCGGCAGAGAGGGTGGGAATCGCTGACTGTGCGGGCGGGGATACAACCACCGTGGGACGCGATGTATCTGAAGGTGCAATAGCATCTCTCTCTCGGGGCATTGTTTTCCACAGGCGGTTTGTCACAATGGAATACGGGAATCGCACCCGGGCTCCTCTTCAGCTGCCGGGGCAATGAAAGACCCGGAAGGTTCAGGAGCAGTTGTGAATTCGTCGATTGTGTTGGTCTCTTCGGTGCTGGCTTCGTTGGCTGTAGGCGTTCTTAGCGCGTATGGTCTCTGCGTCTCGATGTTCAGGATCTTCCGTATTCACTCCACGCATGTCGCCGCCGAGAGACAGGCGCGTGCCGTGCTGGCCACATCGCCTGTGATTGAAAGTTAACGGCAACGGCTTACAGGTTGTCTGCGGCGCAGTTTCTTTTCGCTATCGATTGGCAATTTTATTCTTTACTGCGGCTGTTGATGCTGCTGCCGCATCTTCATCAGTTCATCGAATATCTGTTGAGGAGTCTTCGGGCCGCCATTCGATTGTCCGTTTGAGTCGCTGGATGGCGGGTTGGGGCTGGTTGCCGGCATGTCCGGGTTCTGTGGCGGGAGCGGACCGGCGACAGGCGATGCCGCCGGTTGCGATTGTGGGCTAACGGATGGAGCGACGACAGCCGGGCGCGAAGAGTCGTCGTCGCTGGAGTCGAAGCTCGCGGAGTTTGGGTTCGGCGGCGTGGGGCCGCCTGTCCGTGGAGTAAGGATCAACTCGGTGGCGCGGTCGCCCGATCCATCGACCAGGATCATGTTGCTTGCCGTGCCGTCGAGCAGCGATGACAGCACATCTGAGGGTGACGCCGGGCCATAGTCGCCGAAGACGCGCTCTTCCTGCACTCCGCCGGTGATCTTGATGCCGGTGCTGTGGGAGATCTCGCGCAGTATCTGGTTCAGGCTGGAGTTTGAGGCCGAGACCGTGAGCTGTCCGCCAGTATAGGTGACCGTAGCGCGTTTTGCGGGGCTCTGCGCCGGTGTGGGAGGAACCACTGGTTCGACCGGCTGTGCAGGAGCATTGGCAGTTGCCGCAATCGCAGGAAGCGCGGCAGACGGCGGAGGCGTGGAACGTTGCTGCGCGCGGTTAGGCACGCGGTTCTGGCCGTGGAGAGATGCTGTTGCCGGGATCGATACGATCAGCGCAATCGCAAACATCTGTGTTGGCATCCTGGTCCACATATATGCTGCGGGAGCTCTCCTCGATGTACGACGCCAGGCCGTGGCAAAGGTTATCGCGCGCTGTATGGGCACGCATGGAAACAGTGTATTCCTTTGTATGACAACCGGAGCCTATCTGCTGTACTAGACTTGAGTCGTCATTCGAAGACGCGAGGTCTTCGGAGAGGAATGGCATGATGCAGGGCGCGAGAGGTAGATGGGGTTCGACGAGCCGGTTGCTTGCGGTGTTTGCCGCAATGACGTTTGCCGGAGGAATAGTTGCAGGTGCCGAGACTTGCACGACGCAGTCGGCGATGGCTCCTGCGGACCGCGATGCACTGGCAGCTGCTGCGCGCAGCATGGCCCAGAGGGTGGAAGCGAACGATGCAGCCGGGTTGCGTTCCGTGACGATCGCGCCGTATGCCAACGACTTTGGCGCGATACAGAACCTGGTAGCCAACACATCGTCGAAGGTGAAGGGCGCCACGCCAGTGGTGGAACAGGTTTATCTGCTGGATGCCACCGACCTGAAGAAAGCTGCCGACGGCTCCAACGCCAGCGCGCAGTTTTTATGCACGCTGAACAAGTCCATTGCCGAGGCTGATTTTTCTATTCCCGGATTGCCTCCGGGCAAATATGGTTTTGCCATCGTCGAGGCCCGTGGCATCGCTGCTCCGTGGCATCTTTCCTTTCTATTGCAACAGGTGCAGGGGCAGTGGCAGATGGCGGGCTTCTATCCGCGGCCGATGACCGCCGCCGGCCGCGATGGCCTGTGGTACTGGACCGAGGCGCGCACGATGGCGAAGAACAAGGAGCAGTGGAATGCGTGGCTCTACTATCGACAGGCGGAGGCATTGCTGAATCCTGCGAACATGATTCAGAGCACGCACCTGGAAAAACTCCACAACGAGCAGGCCGCGGTGGCGCCTCCCGCGATCTCGTCGGGCGTCTCGCCGAACACGCCGCTTGTGGTGAAGGGGGCCAACGGAGCAGAGTATCACTTCACGGGACTCGGCGTGGATGACTCTCTTGCAAAAGAGAAGGTAGATGTCACAGCGCGTTTGAAGGTAGACCAGATCGGAGACCCGGTAGCAGCGCGGAAGCGCAACACCGATGCGGCGAGCGCGCTGGTCGCGGCCTACCCCGAGCTTCGAAAGGGGTTTCATGGCGTGTGGATCTTTGCGGAAGCGCCGGGGCAGAACCCTTACGCCACCGAGATGGCGATGAATGAAATTCACTAGTAGCTGTTGATGTAACTGAAACTCTGGAACGCGATCGAGGATGCTATCTTGAAGACGCCCTGACCTTTTGTGCTGCATGACCGTTCCGGGCACAAGAGCGGTGAGAATAACGCAGGAGACCGAAAGATAGAGTGATGGCGAAGACCAGAAAGACACTGAGCCAGGCGATTGCGGAGCGAAGGGCGACCCCGAGCTTCGACGGCGCGCCCCTGTCGCCAGAAGACCTGCAACAGATTCTTGAGGCCGGTCTTCATGCGCCGAGCGGCTACAACATGCAGCCCTGGCGCTTTGTCGTCGTGCAAGCACCCGAGCAGAAGCGGCGCCTGCGCGCTGCGGCCTACAATCAGGCGAAGGTGGAAGAGGCTTCTGCCGTGATCGTGGCCTGTGGCGACGCCGATGGCTGGCGCAAGGACATCGATCTGATGCTGCAACAGGGACGCGACGGCGGTATGCCGGAAAGCTACGCCGCGCAGGCCAAGACCAGCGTCACCAATTTTTTGAGCGGATTTTCAACCGAGCAGATGCACGCGTGGCTGAACAAGCATGTCATGATCGCCTTCACGCACATGATGCTGATGGCAGAGGTCATGGGCTACGATACAGCCCCGATGGAAGGCTTCGAGCAGGACAAGGTGCACGAGGTGCTGCGGCTGCCGATGAGCTATTGGGTGGTTGCCCTGCTCGGTATCGGGCATCTTCAGGGGCCGGACAAGTACAACGGCGGCCGCTTCGATTTGGCGCATACGGTCTTTGGCGAAGAGTTCGGCAAGCCGTTGAAATGACCGCAGGCGGCAACGAGATACGCGAAGGGCGGGAGTATCCGCGCGCACCGGTGGCGGGCGTCGCGGCAGTCGTCGTATGCGGTGAAGAGGTCCTGCTCATCCGCCGCGGGCGCGAGCCTCTGCTGGGCGCCTGGTCGCTGCCGGGAGGAGCGCTCGAACTGGGCGAGACGACGGCTGAAGGAGTCGTGCGCGAGGTCTTCGAAGAGACCGGAATACATGTGCAGCCCATCGAGGTAGCGGCAACGCTCGACCGGATCCTCCGTGACGATGCAGGCCGCGTACAGTTTCACTACATACTCGTGGAGTGGCTTTGTTTCTGCGAGAGCCCGAATGAGCTGGTATGCGGTGACGATGCCGCCGAGGCGCGATGGGTGCGACGCGCTGAGCTTTTCTCTGAAACCTATGCGCTCGACGCGACTACACTTGGCGTGATCGAAAGCGCGCTCAAGATCGCGGAGACGATAAAGAGATGAAACTGGCGTTGCGGTTTATCGCAGTGGGCATTGTGCTTGTACTTGCTGCCGGGCTGGTCTTTTACTTCCATCCGCTGTGG
The DNA here is from genome assembly GCA_018268895.1 of Acidobacteriota bacterium. Lineage (NCBI taxonomy): Bacteria > Pseudomonadati > Acidobacteriota > Acidobacteriota bacterium. The sequence continues at coordinate 109,305 of JAFDVP010000013.1, forward strand.
GTGGTCGACCAGCAGACGCGCCTGCATCTGTGGCGCGAGGGCGTGAAGAGCGAGTACGTGGATGCGGGCGAATACAAGCTTCATTATTTCGAGGCCGGCAACGGAACGCCGCTGGTGTTGGTTCACGGCCTGGGTGCGCGCGGTGAAGACTGGCAGAAGATGATCCCTGCGATGGCACAGTACGGATTTCATGTGTATGCGCCGGACCTTCCCGGGTATGGGCGCTCGTCGAAGCCTGCGGATGCGAGCTACTCCATCGGCATGGAGGAGGCTGCGGTCGTCTCATTCATGCAGGCCGTGCATGTGCCCCGTGCGGATGTTGGCGGATGGTCGATGGGCGGGTGGGTGGCGATGAAGCTCGCGCTCGATCACCCGGAGATGGTAGACCGCCTTGTGGTCTATGACGGCGCGGGAATCTACTTTCCTGCGACCTTTGGATCGGACCTGTTTGTGCCGAACGATGCAGCGGGAGTCGCGCGGCTGTTGCAGATGCTTTCTCCGCACCCGAAGGCCATGCCGGACTTTGTGGTGCGCGATGTCGTGCGAAAGCTCCAGCGCAACGGATGGGTGATCGATCGCAGCATGGCGGCGATGACTACCGGCCGCGACCTGCTCGACTTCAGGCTGCACGACCTTCGTCAACCCACGTTGGTGGTGTGGGGATCGGACGATGTGCTGATTCCGCTCTCCGTGGGCAGGAAGATCCACGAGGACATTCCGAACTCCGTGCTGAATGTGATGGAAGGCTGCGGTCACCTGGCGCCGCTGGAGTGCTGGCGGCCGGTGGCGGAGGCCACGGACGCATTTCTCAATGCGCAGCCTCCCATGCGCGGTATCGAGAAGGCCAATCCGACTCCAGATTAGCCAGGCTCAATTCTTGTCAGGCTGCCACTGATAGGCGCCGGGTTGCGGCAGGCCTATATGCGCAAGCACGCGATTCACAAACTCGCGCGCCATCTCGATGGTGCTCTGTGGGTGGTTATAGAGTGTGGGGATCGCCGGGAAAATCGTTGCGCCCGCATCGGAAGCAAGCTGCATATTTCGCAGATGGATGCGGTTGAAGGGAGTCTCGCGCACGCAAAGGATAAGCGGACGGCGTTCCTTCAGGCAGACGTCGGCTGCGCGCTGGATGAGATTTGTGGCAAGGCCGTTGGCGATGCCGGCCAGCGTTCCCATGGAGCAGGGAAGCACGATCATCGCGGAGGTGGGGTAACTGCCGCTGGCGATGTTCGCACCGATATCGGAGTTGGCGTGCTGACGCAGCTTTGCACAGGTCGCGCCCAGCAGCTTTTCTGCGAGATCGTTGCGGCCGCTCAGTTCCAACTCCTCCGCGAAGACGCGCAGTGCGTTCTCGGAGGCGACGAAGTTGATGTGTGCGACGCGGCCGTCGACGGCCAGCGCGCGGAGCATCTCGCTGGCGTAGACACTGCCGCTGGCTCCGGTAACGGCCAGGGTGATATTGCGCGGAGCTTCGACGATCTCAGGCACAGGATTGATTATCGCTTAGGACGAGGGGAGCTTGCCGATCCACTGCAAAATGCAGGTCCTTCGATTCCGCGCTACGCGCTCCACTCAGGATGACAATTCATGAGAAAAGCGGCGAAGGGCGAAGGCGACGATGGTTTCGCCGTGAAGGTCGTGCGCTGCGTTGAACGCGTCGTTGCTTGCCGACTCCTGCGCGGGGATCGACGGGTCGAGCTCGCAGGCAGCGATCTCCTCCGTTGTCGCCATGATGTAGCAAAGTTCGCAGGTCGCCAGGTCGCCTTCGGCAGTGCGCATGGGCGGTCCAAAGGTACGGCAGACGATGGGCCGCGCTTCGTACAGGTCACACGTGCCAGTCGCGGGATCCAGTACGGGGCAGGGCTCGCTATCGCCAATGCTGTCTTCGTCGCTGAAGAGCGGCGACTCTTCGTAGTCTTCGTTGAGGATGCCAGAGACCAAATCGCCAGGAAAGAGCGGTGCGATGCGTGCGAGCGAGTCATGGACGCGCGCACGGACTCGTGCAGCCCGCTCGGGAGTCTGCTGGTCAAGCATATGCAAGCCTTCGCGCAGGCGGGCCGCGTCCTGTTGCGAGATAGGGAAGACGCCGTGACAGCACTGGGTGCAGCCGGGGCGGCAGGCGAGATGCGGGCCGCTGCGTTCTGTCGCGGAGACCAGGGCGGCATCGACGATCTGGATCAGTTGGTCGCTCACAGGTCTTCCTTGGGCTCAGAGTGGTTTTGGAGGAGGGGGAGAAGGAGCGATTGCGATCTCCACGTCGGGTGTTCGCCGGGGTTGCTCAAGCCAGCGTGAGAGCGAGCGGAAGATGACGATCCATACGAGGAAGACAGCTTCGGAGATGACGAAGTCATGAGAGGTGAGCGGATCGGTTGGAGATGCCAGTCCAAAGGGAATAAGCAGTGCGCAGAAAACTCCCCCATAAAAGAAGATTCGCGGAAACCATGCGGTGGGTCTGGCGGGCCGATAGAAGAGCAGCAGTCTTCGCCACCAGGACAGGTCGCCAATCCTGTTCTGAAACTCCGACGACCTGCTGTGCAGCCTCATCTGCTGGGTGTGCGCAAAGAGCGAGTCCTTCTGGACGATCTCGCGAAGCATCTGAAGCTCTTGCTGGAGCTGAGGTGTGACGGGTTCGCCTGATAGGGGCATCTGGCTCGACAACTTGATCCACTGTTCCCAGAAGGCGAGACGCTTGGTTGCTTCTTCCAGAGTGCGGTTGCGAGCGGAGGTCGCGCTGCGATCATGGTTCCAGGCGACGGCAGCGGGAATGAGTGTCCCCACAAGACCGAAGGCTCCGGCGATCAGGGCTTTCTGCACGTCATCGGAGAAGGGCATGGGCGTCGTCCTTGTACCAGCCAGCAGACAGACAAGCATACAACTAGCAAAATGCAAGGTACAGAGTTAAACGCCGTCGTGAGCAGCCTCAAATCGTCAGCCAAGCACTCGCTCGAAGATGGCATCCACATTCGCCAACTGGCGGTTGTAGTCGAATGCCCGCGCTAGCTTCTCGGGCGTGAGGCGCGCCGTGATCTCAGGAACTTTGGCAATCTCATCGCGGAAGACGAGGTCGTTCTTCCACGAGTTCATGGCGTGTCCCTGCACAAGGCGGTAGGCGTCTTCGCGGCTCATGCCGGACTCGGCCAGGTCGAGCAGAAGCTGGCCGGAGAAGATAAGGCCGCCTGTGGACTCGAGGTTCTTCAACATGCGCGCGGGGTAAACGAGCAGTTTGTCGATCAGGTTGGTCGTCTTCGCCAGCAGGTAGTCGGCGAGGATCGTCGAGTCGGGGAAGATGACGCGCTCGGCGGAGGAGTGCGAGATGTCGCGCTCGTGCCAGAGAGCGACATTCTCCAGCGCGGTCTGTGCGTTGGAGCGCATGACGCGGGCGAGGCCCGAGATCTGCTCGCTGGTAATGGGGTTGCGCTTGTGCGGCATCGCGCTCGACCCCTTCTGCTTCTCGGAGAAGAACTCCTCGGCCTCGCGGACCTCAGTGCGCTGCAGGTGGCGGATCTCGGTGGCGATCTTGTCGAGTGTGGAAGCGAGCACGGCCAGCGTGGAGATATATGCGGCGTGGCGGTCGCGCTGGACAACCTGCGTTGCCACGTCGACCGGACGCAGACCCAGCTCGGCGCAGATCGCTTCTTCATGCTCGGGCTTCAGGTGGCCGAAGGTGCCGACGGCGCCGGAGAGCTTGCCCACACGGAGGTCTTCCGCGGCAGCATCGAAGCGTGTGAGGTTGCGCTGGACCTCGGAGTACCACAGCAACAATTTCAGCCCGAAGGTGGAGGGCTCGGCATGGATGCCGTGCGTGCGCCCGATGATGGGAGTGTTCTTGAACTCGATGGCGCGGCGCTTGAGGACATCGGCGAGCGCGACGATGCCCGCTCGGATGATGACGGAGGCCTCGCGGATCTGCAACGCCTGCGCGGTATCGACGACATCGGTTGAGGTTAGGCCGTAGTGTAGCCAGCGCGAGTGCTCGGGGTTATTGATGTGCTCGGCGACTGTGGTGGTGAAGGCGATGACGTCGTGCTTGACTTCGGCTTCGATGGCGTTGATGCGCTCTACGGTAAAGCCGCCTTTGTCGCGGATGGCGTCGGCGGCCTCCTGCGGCACGAGGCCGAAGCGGGCGAGCGCCTGCGAGGCGGCGGCTTCGACGGTGAGCCAGCAGCGGTACTTGTTCTCGTCGGACCAGATGCGGCCCATGGCGGGACGTGTATAGCGAGCGATCAAAGAGTGAAGTCTCCAGAGATGGATGGTTTTCTATCTCTTTCATTTTACTGTGGCGCGGGCCGGAGTATTCACGAGTCGCTATAAATGTCGTAATGCGATATAATCGTAGTACGACATATGCCGGTTACCCGAAAGAGCAAAAACGGATCGTTGGACTGGGCGAAGCTGGCCGACCTGGCCGAATTTCGCTACCAGTTGCGGCGTTTCGTCAGCTTCAGCGAGGCGGCATCGGAGGCCGCGGGGATCTCGGCGCAACAGTACCAGTTGCTACAGGTAGTGGCGACCGTGCCCGATGGGCAGGAGTCGTCAATCTCCTATCTTGCCGAGCGCATGGTGCTCCGTCACAACACCACGGTCGAACTGGTGGACAGGGCCGAGAAGGCCGGGCTGGTGCAGCGGGTGGCCGATCCCAACGACCATCGCCGCTCGCTGGTTGAGACCACAGCGCGGGGCAACGAGCTTCTGGCGCAACTGGTGCCGGTCCACCTGGCCGAGGTGCGGACCGAGAATGGCGAGTTGCTGCGCAGTCTCCAGCAGTTGATCGGCAACAGAACATCTTTACCGAAACAAGGAGCACAACGATGAGCCACGGAGAATCCGCCTCCAGTTTGCGGGACTATTCAGCGACAAACAGGATGCTGTTCATCAGCGGGTTGGCCGCCATACTGGGTGGCGCCGGGGCCGTGCTCGCATGGGCATTGCTGGGGCTAATCCGTCTGGCGACGAATGTCTTCTACTTTCACAAGCTGAGCTTCGCCAACACAAGTCCTGCCGACAGCACGCTAGGTTGGGGGGCTGCTTTCGCGCCGGTGATTGGCGGACTGCTGATTGGCGTGATCGCGCGCTTCGGGTCGGAGAAGATTCGCGGACACGGCATGCCGGAGGCCATCGAAGCCATCATCTTCAAAGGTGGCAAGGTTGCGCCCCGCATTGCGATCCTGAAGCCTGTCGCCACGGCAATCGCTATCGGTTCAGGTGGACCGTTCGGCGCGGAAGGCCCCATCATTATGACCGGCGGCGCAACCGGCTCGTTGATCGGGCAATTGCTTCATGCGACCGATTCGGAACGCACGACGCTGCTGGTTGCCGGTGCCGCCGCAGGCATGTCGGCGACATTCTCCTGCCCGCTGGCGGCCGTTCTGCTGGCGGTGGAGTTGTTGCTGTTTGAATGGCGTCCGCGCAGCCTGGTGCCGGTAGCCGTCGCCTCGGTTACGGCGGGAGCGATCCGCAGACTGCTCCTGGGACCGGGGCCGATCTTCCCCATGCAGCCAACGACAGTGCCGATTCACCATATGGCGATGATCGGCGCGTTGGTTGTCGGTTTGCTTGCTGCTCTGCTGTCAACCGGCTTGAGCAAGATTCTGTATGCCATCGAAGACATGTTCGAGCATCTGCCGATCCACTGGATGTGGTGGCCCGCAATCGGCGGCGCAGTCGTCGGTATCGGCGGCCTGTTCTTCCCACAGGCCCTGGGAGTCGGCTATGGAGTCATCCAGAAGCTGGTCACCAATGACGTGACATGGAAGGTCATCATCGGTGTGCTTGTCGTCAAGAGCATCATCTGGACCTTCTCGCTGGGATCGAACACCTCGGGCGGTATCCTGGCGCCGCTGTTGATGATCGGAGGCGCGCTGGGAGCGGCCGCGGCGCATGTGCTTCCTCCCATCTCGCAGGGCGCATGGGCGCTGGTGGGAATGTCGTCGGTGCTGGCGGCGGCGATCGGCGCTCCGTTGACAGCGGCGATGCTGGCGGTCGAACTGACTCACAACGGCGGCCTGATGCTGCCGGTCCTTCTGGGCTGCGTGGTGAGTTATGCCGTCGGCGTTCTGCTGCAACCGCGTTCGATTCTTACAGAGCGACTAAGCCGTCGCGGCTTCCATCTAAGCCGCGAGTACGGCGTGGACCCATTGGAGACGGTGATGGTTCGCGACGTGATGCACACCAGCGTCTTCGCGCTTCCGGCAGACGCCACCCGTCAGGATGCAGCTAACTGGCTGACGAGGATGAACAACCGTGGCAGCGAGGCCTGGTCGCACTGGCAGAGGTTGTTTCCATTAGTGGATGCCGTCGGGAAGCTCGACGGAGTGCTGACGCGCAGCCAGATGATCACCGCGGGGCGTGGAGGCGAGTCGACACAGCCGCTTATCCAGTCAGGCAGCTCGCGGCCTGCGGTGGTTGGGCCCAACGACACACTGCGTTCGGCTGCCGAAAAGATGGCGGAGTCGCACCTCACCTCCTTCCCGGTGGTCGATTCGGGCGGCGGGCTCAGCGGAATTCTGACGATCGAAGATCTTCTTGCCGCACGCAGCAAGGCGCGGATGCGCGACAGCGATCGCGAGCGTGTGCTCACACTCCGTTGGCCGTTTGGGCGGCAGCTTCGTGAAGAGCATTCGATCGACGATCTCGTGGATCGCGCCTATGACAGCGCAATCCGTGAGCACGAGAGATTAGAGGATGTAGGCGAACGGGTTGAGAGCGGACTGGACTAGCAGGGGCTACGACGAGACGCCGAAGAGTTCTTCCATCTCGTCGTAGAGAAAGCCCTCGCCCGGACGATACGGCTGCACCCATTTGCCGTCGATGACAAACTGCGGGATCGCGCGTTTGCCGACGTTGGCAAGAACCAGGTCGGCTGCGCCCGGTGTCCGCTCAATATCGACTTCGGTAAAAGGGATATTGTGCGTGGTGAGGAAGCGCTTTGCTTCGCGGCAGTCGCGGCACCATGCGGCCGTGTAGACAATCAGATCCATACAACCAGTTTACAGAGGGCAGGTTCCGCTATTCGGGAACCTGCCAGCCGGCCAGCGTCTGTGCCAGCGTAATCTCGCCGCTGCCTCCGTTTGTGACGGCCGCGCCCATTGCCGGAAATGCGGCCTGCACATCGGCAGACTTCGCCCACACGGGAACGTCCTCGATCTTGTAGCTGTACTTGATGTGCGTCTCAGGGAACCCGGTCATCCCTTTGGCGGGAGGCGTTGAGCTGTCGATGGCGCTCACCGTGCGGTGGCCATAGCAGAAGCGCGGAGCGTAACGCTCGCCGGCGCGCGCAACCGTGTAACGCGTCGTCTTGACGGCGGTCTCGTAGTTCGATTCCAGCAGCAGCGACTTCACCAGCGTGTTCATCCGCTTCGTCTCCGCGGGATCGGATGTGGCATACGGGAAACGAACATTCGAGAGCAGACACTCGGCGTGCTCGGTGTAATAGCTGTTGATGGTCCGGGTAAAGTTTGCCTCGCTGGGCTTTGCCTTTGAGTTGCAGCCCGTGGCGGCGAGAAGAGTTGCTGTCAACGTTGCAGCAGCGAGTCGAAAGGACCTGGCCGTGAAAGACGTACAAGGGGAAGTCGATGTCATACGTACTCCTAAACGCTTTGATTGAATCTAGAGTTCTGAACGTGCAATATGTTCCGGCAAACAGGTGAGATGCGATTTTTGCGTCGTCAGTTTGTCGGTCAGACTGAGGATGGCCGGATTGTCCGATCTTCGATCGACTCGTGAAATACGAGGGTATATCAAGGCTTGGCGTGCTGAAACAATCTCCATTGGCCATGCACTTGGGAGCTACGGGGACTGATCGAAGCGCAGAGGCCGCAGCATGCGCGGCAGGACATGCTGCCCGGCGTCGTGCGTCGTTATGGCAAGCGCGCGGGGTTAACTACACACGCAACACCATAGGCGCGAACCTTCAACCTCTGCTATTGTTGCCTGAACATTTTCTCGATGGGCCCGAACAGCCTCCGTGTGCGCCCGGGCAGGACGCACCGGTCTCCAAGCATCTCCCCGCAAGGAGCCGTAAATGCCAAAACTACCCGATTCCGCCCTTGAAGAGCAGAGGCTGCGCGACAAGGCCGCGAAGGATTACTGCGACAGACTCGCAACAACAATTAAGGATTTTTACGAGAGAAGAAGAGACCGCGAGGAGAAGAGAGTGGAGTTTGCCCACTCCTGGCACCACTCCTTCCCCGGCTTCGTACCGGCGCTCGATATTCTCGACGCGGCAGGGATCGCGCGGCTGCTTTACCATCAGCCGCGCGCGCAGGCGAGACTGGCCGCCCTCGTCGACTATCCTCCCAGCAAATGGCTTCTTGAGCAGGAGCTCACGGCAAAAGGGAACTGGCCGCCCGAAGGCACCCCCGAAGGTCCGTATGCTGTGCCAACGCAGGATGTCTACGACGTCGCCGCGGCGCTGAACCTTACAGGCATCTGCTTCTCGGGCGGAGGCATTCGCAGCGCCACCTTCAACCTGGGCGTCCTTCAGGGGCTTGCCGCCGCCGACCGCCTCAACTCGTTCGACTATCTCTCCTCTGTCTCCGGTGGTGGATACATCCATCAATTCCTTGCTGCATGGATATCCTGCGAGGACATCGAGACCGTCAAGAAGCAGTTGCAGCCGCTGCCCGGCCCGCCCTCGGCGCGTAGCTTCTGGCCCGATCCCCTGCGCTGGCTTCGCCGTTACTCCAACTACCTCACGCCGCAGGTTGGGCTCTTCACCGCTGACACATGGGTCGCATTCGCCATCTGGCTGCGCAACACCTTCCTCAATCAGATCGTCCTCGTGGCATCGCTTCTACTGATTCTGCTGCTGCCGCACTTCTACTTGAGTTCGCGAGGACGCCTTGCGCACTATCTTCTCGATCACGGTGGAATCACCGCTGCAATCATCCTCACCGGATTTGTGGTTGCCTCTGCCGTCATCGCGTTTACGCAGATCGTTCGTCCGCCCTCCGATCACTGTCACCCCGTTGAAGAGACCGGTTTCGGCCAGAACGGTGTGCTGGCGACGGTCTTCTTTCCCATTCTCATCTCCGTACTCGCGCTCTGCCCGTATCTCTATCGGTCATCGTTCTGGGCCGGCAATCGTTTGCCCGAGAACAACCCGCACAATCCTGCCGCGCAGCTTCGCCATTGGCAGCGAGTGCATCGAGCGATCGACACGGTCGCATGGCCCGAGAACACCGGCATCGTGCCTGCAAGCACGCGCGTCTACATCAGCCATCTGCATCATCTCGCACCACCTCCGCAACCACAGATGTCGACTGATCCCGGCAAGCCGAAGCTGCCGCCGCCGGGAGATCCCGCCGCCCTCGACAACCTTCGCGCATGGCAAAGCGCCTACTCCTTTCGCTGGTGGAAGCCCATCCGCTTCGACGGCTGGAGACCGGTCGGCAACTTCGATGAAGACACCTCCTCGTCGTGGGTCTTCACCTCCATGCTGTTGGGCATCGCCCTCTTTGTTCTCTCCGCCTCGCGTGCTATTCCGCAAGGGTGGAGGCGTCTCATCGTCCTGCTTGGAATCGTTGGAGCGGTTGGAAGCGGCTATGTGCTTATCAATCTCTCGCGCCTCATCATCTTCATCGCCTCATTCTTTCTTCCGCTCGAACACGTCACGCGAACCGCGATCCCTCTGCTCCCCTGGCTTGGCGTCACCATCGTCTTCGTCTCGATGGAGATTGCAGGCGGCTTCATCGGGAATCTAGTCGATGAATCGGTGCGCGAGTGGTTCGCCCGCCTCCGCGCGTGGAGCTTCCTCTTCGGCATCGCATGGTTCGGCCTTACAGCCTGTTCGCTGATCGGCCCCGGCCTGGTGTCGTGGCTCTTTCGTGTGGCCCATGTCGGCAAGCCGTTGTGGGCAACGTGGATCGCAACCACGCTGGCCAGCGTACTCGCCGGCAAGAGCTCTTATGTAGCCGGTGGCCCCAAGGACAGCCCGTCCAAGCTGGCTAAAGTGCTCAACGCGCTCATTCTTATCGGCCCCGTGGTCTTTATTGCGGGTCTTCTGATCACCCTCTCATGGGTCGTCGAAAAAGCGCTCGCCAGCATTGCGTCGCAGATCGGCGATATTATCGTTCCCCACTCCGACTTCGTCTTTCTGCTGCTTCTGCTTGCGATCACGGCCCTGCTCTTCGGCTGGCGCATCGACGTCAACGAGTTCTCACTCCACGCCTTCTATCGCGACCGCATCGCGCGCTGTTATGCCGGTGCCAGCAATCCCGACCGCCGCGCCAACCGCTTTACCGGATTCGCCGCCAGCGACAAGCGTCTGCGGCTGATCGACCTTCTGCCCGCGCAGTTCAATAGCGAGACGATGAAGCCTCTGTGGGCCAACACCTGCAGCCCGGACTTCTGTTCTGCCGAGCCGCAGGTCCCCACCTACCAGGGGCCGTTTCCCATCTTCTGCACCACGCTCAACCTCTCCTTCGGGCAGGACCTCGCCTACCAGGAGCGCAAAGGAGCGGCCTTCATCTTCACCCCGCTCTACTGCGGCTACGACGTTGGATGGACTGAGACTGATACCGACCGCGTGCAGTTCAACGGCTTCACTCCCACGCGCAGCTTCGCCTACAACGATGGCGGCCCGCGCATGGCCACCGCCGTGGCTACGTCTGGCGCAGCCATGAGCCCCAACTGGGGCTTTCACTCCAGCCCAACGATGGCCTTCCTGCTGACCATCTTCAACGTCCGTCTCGGCCTCTGGATACGCAACCCGCGCCACAAGCGCTTCCGTCTGCGGGCACGTCACAGCAATCCGTCGTCGCCGTGGTTCGGTCTCTTCTATCTACTTGCCGAGCTCTTCGGCATGGTCAACGACGAAGCTGCCTTCGTCTACCTCACCGACGGGGGGCACTTCGAAAACATGGGCCTCTACGAACTGGTGCGCCGCCACTGCGCCACCATCGTCATCTGCGACGCCGAGCAGGACGGCAACCTCTCCTTCCAGGGCATCGGCATGGCCATCCGCAAATGCCGCATCGACCATGCCGCCGAGATCAACCTCGACCTCACCCAGTTCGAGCCGGCGGGAGAATCGCAGGCAAGCCCGCAACACTGCATCGCCGGCACCATCCGCTACGCTAACGGAACCGTCGGGCAGGTGCTCTATATCAAATCCGTCTACACGCACGAGCTTCCCGCCGACCTGGTCAACTTCCGCAAGGAGAATCCCACCTTCCCCAACACTTCAACCATGGACCAGTGGTTCTCCGAGTCGCAGTTCGAGAGCTACCGCCGCCTCGGCCAGCACTACGCCCACTCCCCTCGCGTACTGGCCTGGCTCAACCACCACCTGCCCTTGCGAGATCCTGCCCCAGCGCCCCCTCCCGAACCCTCCCCCGGAGCACCACCCGAGGGAGCAGTGCCAGCGCCCACCGATCCGATGTCCTGAACTTTGAGCGGAGGATACGTACTCCTTTTCCACCGCTTCCACCACCCTCCACAGCGACTGCACAACTCTTGCGCCTTGTCCCTGACCTCTCCAGCGCCTACCCTCGCAGGGTGCAACAAAAGTTGTAGCGAGACCCTGCAAAGACCGCCAAAAAGAGCGAGAAGAAAACTCGCTCCAAAGGCGCGGATTTCGGGACTTCCACAGCTAAACCACTGATTTCCACGCCCTCTGGAGGTGTAACCTCGCATTAACAGGGGTATTTCCGCAGCCAACACTACATCTTGTGCTTTATACTTGACACACCCTATAAGGGGCGGTACTTTCACCACTGCAAGGGAACTCGTGAGAACCCCGCGTTAGACTCACCCGCCCCTCAAAATCCGGTTTCGTACGACCTTCAAGCCGTTCGACTGCCTCCGACGCCAACTCGGCCAGGCCAGACCAGTCGTCGCCTTGAAGCAACGTGATGACTATTAGATTCACCCGTTTTTTAGCTCACCTTGACCGTGAGCAGCAGGCCCGCAGTACCGAAGAATTTCTGCCTTGCAGGCATCAAATATCTAAGCGAGAAGGAGCAAACTCCCCCATGGCAACGATCCCGAATCAGACCACCGGCGCCGCTCAGTACCAGAACAACGCCCAGACCTCCGCACCAGCCAAGCGCGCCCCCGGCCTGACCTTCTCGCGCCACTTCACCCGCCCCGGCGTCTCGCCCTTCGACGAGATCGTCTGGGAGCTCCGCGACGCCGTCATTCAGGACTTCAAGGGCAAGACCATCTTCGAGCAGAAGAACGTCGAGGTTCCCGCCGACTGGTCCATGACCGCGACCAACATCGTCGCCTCCAAGTACCTCCACGGCCAGATCGGCACCGACGAACGCGAGACCGGCGTCCGCGCCCTCATCACCCGCGTCGCCGAGAGCATCCGCGACTGGGGCGTCGAGGGCGGCTACTTCGCCTCTGCCCAGGATGCCGACACATTCTACGCCGAGCTCTGCCACCTGCTGCTCAACCAGAAGGTCGCCTTCAACTCGCCTGTCTGGTTCAACGTCGGCTGCGATCGCCTGGAGCCGAACTCCGACGCGCAGAACTGGCACTGGAACCCGCACACCTGTGCCATTGAGTTTTCCGTCACCGGCTATCGCAAGCCGCAGTGCTCGGCCTGCTTCATCAACTCGGTCACCGACTCGCTCGACTCCATCCTCACCCTCGCCAAGACCGAGGGCATGCTCTTCAAGTGGGGATCGGGCACTGGCTCGAACCTCTCCAATATCCGCGGCTCGATGGAAACCCTCTCGGGTGGCGGCACTGCCAGCGGACCGCTCTCGTTCATGCGCGGCTTCGATGCCTTCGCCGGCGTCATCAAGTCCGGCGGCAAGACCCGCCGTGCCGCCAAGATGGTCATCCTCAACGTCGACCATCCCGACATCATCGACTTCATCGAGTGCAAGCAGAAGGAAGAGGCCAAGGCCTACACGCTCGTGCAGGCGGGCTACGACGGCTCCGGTCCTGACTCCGAGGCCTACAGCTCCATCTTCTTCCAGAACGCCAACAACTCCGTGCGCGTCACCGACGAGTTCATGGCCGCCGTCGAGGCCGACATCGTCTTCTCCACCCGCACCGTCAAGAACCGCCTGCCGGTGAAGGAGTACCGCGCCCGCGACATCATGAACAAGATCGCCGAAGCCACCTGGCAGTGCGGCGACCCTGGCATGCAGTACGACACCACCATCAACCGCTGGCACACGAGCAAGAACTCGGGCCGCATCAACGCCTCCAACCCCTGCTCCGAGTACATGTTCCTCGACGACTCGGCCTGCAACCTTGCCTCCTTCAATCTCCTGAAGTTCCTCACTCCGGGAGGCCAGTTCGACATCGCCAGCTACCGTCACGGCATTGAAGTCGTCACCACCGCGATGGAGATCATCGTCGACGCCGCCGGCTACCCCACCGAGTCGATCGCGAAGAACTCGCACGACTACCGTCCGCTCGGCCTCGGCTATGCGAACCTCGGCGCGCTGCTGATGGCCTTCGGCCTCCCGTACGACTCCGACGCAGGCCGCGACTTCGCCGCCACCGTCACCTCCATCCTCTGCGGCGACGCCTATTGGCAGTCCTCGCGCATCGCCGAGCTCTGCCCGCCGCTTGGAGCAGCCACGCCGCTCACCCAGCAGGCGCACATCGCTGGCGGAGCCTGCCCCGGCTTCTACGTCAACCGCGAGCCCTTCCTCGACGTCATCCGCATGCACCGCGCCGAGGTTAACCGCATCGGAGCCTCCTTCGACTCCGCCGAGCCCTTCGTCGCTCCTCAGCTCGACGAGCTCATCGAAGCCTCCCGCCACTCCTGGGACGGCGCACTCGCCCACGGCGAACGCTTCGGCTACCGCAACTCCCAGGTCACCGTCCTCGCCCCCACCGGAACCATCGGCTTCATGATGGACTGCGACACCACCGGCATCGAGCCCGACCTCGCACTCGTCAAGTACAAGAAGCTCGTCGGCGGCGGCATGATCAAGATCGTCAACAACACCGTCCCCTCCGCGCTCTTCAAGCTCGGCTACACCAACGCCGAGGTCGACGCCATCGTCAGCTACATCGATGCCACCGGCACCATCGAAGGCGCGCCCGCCGTCAAGCCCGAGCACCTCGCCGTCTTCGACTGCTCCTTCAAGGCCTCCAAGGGCACACGCTCCATCCACTACATGGGCCACATCAAGATGATGTCTGCCACCCAGCCCTTCCTCTCCGGAGCCATCTCCAAGACCGTCAACCTCCCGCAAGACGCCACCGTCGACGACATTGCGGAGGCCTATATCGAGAGCTGGCGTCAGGGCCTCAAGGCCGTCGCCATCTACCGCGACAACTCCAAGGGCTCGCAGCCGCTCAACGTCTCCGGAGCCGACGGCAAGGCCCAGAAGGAGAAGGATGCTTCTGAAAAGGGTGTCATCCTGAGCGAAGGCGCAGCCGCAGTCGAAGGACCTGCGGTCCTTGCCGCCGCCGAGGCCCGTCTTCAGGCGCAGCAGCATCAGATCGCCGCTCTCGAAACACAGCTACGTCAGCTTGCCGAGGCGGCCACCAGGAACGCCGACTCGCCCGACGCACAGTCTCCTCCGCGCGCCGTCCGTCACCGCCTGCCCGCCGAGCGCGCATCGGTCACGCACAAGTTCGGCCTCTCCGGCCACGAGGGCTACATCACCGTCGGCCTATACCCCAACGGCCAACCCGGCGAGATCTTCATCCGCATGGCCAAGGAAGGCTCCACCGTCTCCGGACTCATGGACTCCTTCGCCACTGCCGTCTCGCTCGCGCTCCAGCACGGTGTGCCGCTCAAGGTCCTCTGCGAGAAGTTCGCCCACACCCGCTTCGAGCCCTCCGGCTGGACCGGCAACGAGCAGATCGGCTACGCCAAGTCCATCATGGACTACATCTTCCGCTGGCTGCAGATCCGCTTCCTCTCCGGCCAGCAGCTCTCCCTCTTCGCCGGACTCGCCCCGCAGCAAGCCATCCCGGTCGAGGGCAGCGTCCTCGCCCCCGGCAACCACGTCATCTCCTCGCTCACCGCAGGCGCCGACCACAAAGACGGCTACTCCGTGACCGAGCAGAGACCAGCGTCTCTCCCCGGCATCTACGCGGAGACCTACACCACCACACCCCCACAGCAGGGAATCGCCCCCGACCCGAAAGCCTACTCCTCCTACAGTGTCATCCCGACCGGAGCCGAAGGCGGAGTGGAGGGATCTGCTTCTCCCCTCGCCATGGAAGACCGCGGCATCTACCACGCCGCCACAGCCATGAAGTCCATGGTCGACATGGGCGACGCCCCAAGCTGCTCCACCTGCGGAGCCATCATGACCCGCAACGGAAGCTGCTACCGCTGCATGGAGTGCGGAAGCACCAGCGGCTGCAGCTAAGACTGGCCGTCCAGGCAAACGCGCTTCGCGCAAAACAAAGGCCCCGCGAAAGTGGGGCCTTTCTATAGTTGAAGATGACAAGTGTGATAGGCTCTCCTTTTAAAGTGAATCCAGCCCCTATAGCTTTTACGGACTGCGCTAGATTGTGAAGTTTGAGTTTGTATGAAAATCACGAAATTCAGAATCAAAAATTATAAGTCCATCATCGATTCGGGCGATTGCTATTTCAGCGATAAGCTAACTATCCTCGCCGGGAAAAATGAATCTGGAAAGACTTCAATCCTTGAAGCTCTTGAGGACTTTGATGAGGATCGAACACTTAGAGACGAGGCGAAGCCGATTGAAGGAGATGGAATACCCCAAGTATCCGTTTCGTTTGCCCTCGATGCTCACGAAATTGGCAAGATTCTAGCGGAGATTAAAACAAGCGCGACGGCCTTGAAGGGTATTTCGATTGCACTTACTAAAAAGTATGGCGTAAAAGGCTATACGCTAGATTCTGATTCACGCAGATTACTCGGATTGTCGAATATATACGATAGCTCAAAGAGGCAGATATTAGATTCAATCAAGAAAGCCGATTCTTTTATTAAGGCTGCTGGGAGCAGCGCCAAATTCCCACGTTTAGAGAAGCAAAAGCCTAGTGACTACAAAAAGCTTAGTGACTACAAAATCGAGGCAGTCAATTTCAGGACTCAGAACACCGGTCTCGCTGATGTGGCTTCTGAAGTAGAAAAAATCGAGAAGGCCGCCGATGATTACTACGAACGAGAAGAGCTCGTGACCGCGTTTACGGAGCAATTTGTTCGCACCCAATTGCCCTATTTCATCCTTTTTTCCTCTTTTGACGATGAGTTCCCAAAATCTATTCCGATTGCTTCTTTAGCTCAGAATGAGTGGGCTCTGGACCTCGAACATGTCAGTAATTTTTCTGTTGAAAAGATGTCTTCTACAAACCAACAGGATCAAGTAAATCACGAAAATTCAGTAAATGTTGAATTTTCGGAGAAGTTCGAGAAGTACTGGACGCAGGACAAAATAAAATTGCAGATCCGAAAAGACGGTACGAATCTCAACTTCTGGATTGTCGAGAATAACCGTCTGTATTACCCCTCACAAAGGAGCAAAGGCCAGCAGTGGTACCTCTCGTTCTATGTGAAGATCGTCGCCCGGCTAAGGGAAAATAAGCCAAACGTCATCTTAATTGATGAACCAGGCCTTTATCTCCATGCGAAAGCTCAAAAGGATCTTTTAATGGTTCTTATGGAGAATACAAGCGATAGTCCGGTCGTGTTTTCGACTCACTCTCCATATTTAATAACCGAGGGCAATCTTGAAAATATCCGATTAGTTGAGAAGGCTACGCAAGGTACAAGAATCTTGGGGAAAATTCATGCACACCCAACAGCAGATAAAGAGACTCTAACCCCAATTCTCACCGCCATCGGTCTCGGAATCAATGATTCAATTGCCAATATTGACCAAAAGGACAACGTAGTCGTAGAAGGACCAGAAGACGTTTTCTATCTTCGTTCTTTTAAGGAATTGGAGAAAAAGGAGTTGAAAACCAACTTTATCAATGGCGGTGGTGCGTCGAACATGGGAATTGTTGGCGCGATCCTTGAAGGTTGGGGTGCATATGTCTACTACCTTTTCGACAATGATCAAGGGAAGAAGGATAGCGAGAAACATCTAAAGGAATGGAAGGTATTGCCGGAAGCCATAAAAGAGGTTATGAAGAAAGATGGTGCAACCATCGTCGATATTTTCAGCACTGATGACTTCAAAAAACATGTTCTCGAAGATTTAAAAGCTATATATACGTCGTCAAATTCAGGGTATGTCAAAAGCCTCAAACCGCGTCCTGACAAGGTTCTTTTCGCGCGTAAATTTCTTCAAAAGGTAAGGTCGGGAGAGGTATCTCTTGATGAAGAGACGAGGAAAAATATACATAACTTATTCAAGGAAATTCAATTTACGAAACGCTCTTCATAGGAAGCCTACGGTAGTTCAATTTGGGAGCCTCGGACCTTCCCATCCCCACCGAAATCCATCCAAAAGGCGAGCCGTTAGGAGCCTTTCACCACCGCCCACCCGCCGATAAACTACCCCCATGGCAATCCCGCAGAGAACCGCCAACCAGGGCACCTTCTTCCTCACCACCATCTGCTACAACCGCCGTCGCATCTTCCAAATCCCCCAGAACGCCGAACTTTTCCTCGAAACCCTACGATCGCGCCAACAATAATCACTCTTTCCCTTGACCTTCCCGCACTTACAGGGCATCATCGACACACTCCCCGCGGGCCCAAAATCAGATCAAGGAGTATGCCTTGAAGAGAGTCGCTGCTGTCCTCGCAGTTTGCCTTGCGTTCTTTACCACCGTGTCCAGGGGAGACACCCTTCGCACCTTCTCCATCACCGGTGCCACCACGACATTCAATACTCTTACCGGCCAGGTCACCATCGACACCACCACGGGAATGGGGCTTTACGGCTACGTCCAGTTCACCGACCTCATTGGCCCTTACCCGCCGGTTCAGATGAACCTTTCCGGCCCCATCATGAACGCCGGATGCGATGCCCTCTCCCCCATCAACTGTGAGGACTTTCCCGACACCCACCTGATGAAGATCTCCTCTACCAACCTTGCCGGGACCTCCCTTGTTGTCTTTCTCCCAACTCCCACAGGTCTCGTTGACTACATGGGCGGGCCTCTCTGCCCCTATCTGAACAAGTGCCAGGGAGATGAGGACACCGAATTTCTCTACCAGAACTTTCCCTACCCGCCATTTGAGCTCAATGGGCAGCTTGTTCCAGGATGGAACGGCGATGGCGTCGAGCCATTCAACCAAGCCTCACTCACATTAGTCAGCGAAGTCCAGACACCGGAGCCATCATCCTGGCTGCTCATGGGGAGTGGCGCTTTAGGAATGCTTGGCATGTGGAAGCGTAGGCGGCTCAAAGCACCTGAGACGGTTTAGTCCGAGCCGCTTTCAGACACCAATCATGTGTACGGAGAACGGATTTATGCGTCGCCTCATCCTTGCAGCTCTCAGTCTTGCTCTTCTTGCCGCGCCCTGTGCCTTTGCCCAGCAGCTTGTCAGCGTCTATGTGACCAGCGACAACAACGGCTTCAGTGCTCCGGGTGCGAACGATTCCTCGCTCGACCTGCAGAAGTCGCTGGCCAGTAAGAAGACCCTGCGTGTGGTCAGCTCCGCGCAGGAGGCCGACATCGTCGTCCGCATCGACTTTCGTGATTCGCACAAAGAGGTCGACGGCTACACCAGCAACCGCACCACCAGCGACGACGGACGTTCCTCAACCCGCACCACCACCCAGAACGACAAGACCGTCCGCAACCTCCACGCCACCCTGATGGCCGGCAGCTACACGCAGGCGCTCGAGGCCCAGAGCGAGATGAGCTGGCGCTTCGCCGCAGACAACATCGCCGGCCAGATCGAGCGCTGGACCCGCGAGAACTACTCCAAACTGATGTCGCAACGCGCCGACAAAACAAACGCTGCTTCGGGCTTGAACTCCACACAACCTCCACCCTCCGATGCCTCTGCTCCGCCCGCCACCCAGACCGGCGAGTCCGACATTCAGCCGGGCATGACCGCCGACCAGGTCATCAAGGCCCTCGGTGAGCCGCAAAAGAAGGTGAACTTCGGGACCAAATCACTCTGGACCTACAAGGGCATGCAGGTCGTCTTCGAAAGCGGAAAAGTGACCGACGTAAAGTTCTAGCCTGAGCGCGAATCACAACTCCTCAAGTGCAGAGTGCGTCTTATCTCTCAGTGATCTTGAGTAGACAAGAAGGGATGCGGCGATTCGCCGCTGCTGTCTGCGCCATGGTGCTCACAACAGCAACGGCGTACGCTCAGCCGATGCCGGCGCAGCCGACGATGGCTCCACCGCCGCCGCCGCGTGAGACGATTCCTCCCATTCCACCGAAGCATCCGCACTGGGTCTGGCGCGGAGGCCACTATCGCTGGTACGGCGGGCAGTATGTCTGGGCGCCAGGAGAATATATACGTCCACCGCACCCCGGCTATCGATGGTATCCCGGCCGGTGGCGGCAGACGCCGCGTGGCTGGGTGTGGGTGGAAGGACGCTGGAGATAGAAGACTTGTCACGTATCATCGAGAGATGACTGCTGAAGATCGCGCAAAAAAGATAAAGGTCCTCATCTTTGACGTAGACGGTGTTTTAACCGACGGCCAGATATTCGTCATCCCCGGCCCGGACGGGAAGGGAATCGAGTGTAAGGGATTTGCCGCTCACGACGGCTTGGGCATCTCGCTTGGGCGTCTGGGTGGTCTCCGCATCGGCATCATCACCAAGCGGAACTCGCAGACGGTTGCGATTCGCGCGCGCGACCTGAAGCTGGAGTTCGTCTATCAAGGGCAGGCCCACAAGATGGAGGCTGCCAACGAGATCCTCGCGAAGACCGGCTACTCGCTTGATGAGATGGCATACGTCGGCGACGACATTGTCGACCTGCCGGTGATGCGGCAGTGCGGTCTCGCCATTGCAACGGCGAACGCTCGTCAGCAGGTAAAGGACATGGCCCACTACGTTACTCCGCATGGAGGAGGGCAGGGCGCAGGACGCGATGCGATCGACTTCATCCTCTCGGCGCAGGGCTCGCTGGAGCGCGTGATTGAGCAGTACCTTGACGCTGAGAACCCGGCTGCGGGCGTGACAGATGTGGGCGTAGGAAACATGTAGTGCAGCTAAGTGTCTGGCGAATAAAGATCGAACAAAGCCGCGCTACAATACCCCATGCCCGCAGTTCAAAATGAACTGGAGATCCCCGCCTCATTAGCCTGGGCCCACCCGGTGACGGCGGAGTGGTTTTTACGCCGCTTCGGTTCTCCCACCGAACCGCAGGAGCATGGCTGGCCAAGCATTGTTGCGGGTGAGGCGACGCTGATCTCCGCGCCAACCGGCAGCGGAAAGACGCTCGCGGCATTTCTTGTCTGCATCGATCAACTGCTGCGCGACGCGATCACCGGGACGCTGGCTCCTGCGACGCAGGTCGTTTACGTCAGCCCGCTCAAGGCGCTGTCGAACGATGTGCAGAAGAACCTCGAGCAGCCGCTGCGCGAGATCCAGCGGCTTGCTCTCGAACGCGGCTATCTCTCAACCGAGATCCGCACGGCGGTTCGCACCGGCGACACACTGGCGAAGGAGCGCGCTGCGATGCTGCGTAATCCGCCGCACATTCTGGTGACCACGCCAGAGTCGCTTTACATCATGCTGACGGCTGGTAAGGCGCGCGAGAACATGCGCCGCGTGCGAACGGTGATCGTCGACGAGATTCATGCTGTTGCCGATGACAAGCGCGGTGCGCATCTGGCGCTTTCGCTGGAGCGGCTGGACGCGCTGGTCTGTGGGGAGAACAGGCTCTCCCCGGGGCAGTGGTTGACGGGGCAGGCGTCTCCGCCGCAACGCATCGGGCTTTCAGCCACGCAGAATCCAATCGACCTGGTTGCGGATTTTCTCACAGGAATTCATCCCGACAGACGGCCTGCGAAGATTGTGCAGGTTGGCCAGCGCCGCGAACTTGATCTTGCGATCGAGGTGCCGAGCGGTGAGCTGAGCTCTGTGCTGACGACGAAGATGTGGGAAGAGATCTTCGACAAGCTTGCCGCATATACCCAGACGCATCGCTCAACGCTGGTCTTCGTGAATACGCGTCGTCTCGTGGAGCGCATTGCCTTTGCACTGGCTGAGAGGCTGGGGCCGGAGAACGTAGCGGCGCATCACGGCTCTCTGTCGCGCGCGCTGCGCCTGGATGCAGAGCAGCGATTGAAGCGCGGAGAGATCAAGATACTCGTCGCCACGGCTTCGCTGGAGCTTGGTATCGACATTGGCGACGTCGACCTTGTCTGCCAGGTTTCCACCACGCGCTCCGTTGCAGTCGCCATGCAACGCATCGGTCGCGCAGGCCACTGGCGCGGGGCTGTTCCCAAGGGAAGGTTCTTCGCAACAACACGCGACGACCTATTGGAGCAGGCGGCGCTGGTGCGCAAGATGCGCGCCGGAGAGCTCGATCTACTCGAGGTTCCTCCAGAGCCGATCGACGTCCTCATGCAGCAGATCGTCGCCGCCTGCGGAGCGGAACCATGGGACGAAGATGCGCTGTTTGCCATGGTGACGCGCGCGTTGCCATATCGTAATCTCACGCGGGCACGGTTCGATGAGATCGTAACGCTGCTTGCGTCGGGGATTGAGTCGAGCCGCGGGCGTTATGGAGCGTACCTGCTGCGCGATGGCATTCACGGTCAGCTTCACCCGCACCGTGGCGCGCGCATGATTGCGATCTCGAACGGCGGAGCGATCCCTGAGACGAATGTCTTTCCGGTGATTCTCCAGCCTGAAGGAGTGCCGATTGCAACGCTCGATGAGCACTTCGCCGTCGACTCGTCTCCCGGCGATGTCGTTCTGCTCGGCAATGCAAGCTGGCGTATTCAGCGCATCGAGGCTGCGGGGCGTGTGTTGGTGGAGGACGCGCATGGCGCTCCACCAACGCTGCCGTTCTGGTTCGGCGAGGCGCCGCAACGAACGGCCGTGCTCTCCGATGGGGTCAGCGAGCTACGCGAAGAGATCGCTGAACTGACGCGCAACATCGCGCCTGGATACATCTCGCCCGCCGACCCCGAGGTCGATGCAGCAACTGCGTGGCTGGTCGAGCATTGCGGCCTCTGTGCAGGCGGCGCGATGCAACTCATCACATACATCGTTACGGGCAGAGCTGTGCTCGGCGGTGTGCCGACGAAGAGCACCATCATTGCCGAGCGCTTCTTCGACGAAGGCGGCGGTATGCAGCTTATTCTGCATGCGCCCTTCGGCGGCCGCATTAACAAGGCATGGGGACTTGCGCTGCGCAAACGGTTCTGTCGCGGATTTAACTTTGAGCTGCAAGCGGCCGCTACCGACAACGGCATCAACATCTCACTGGCGGAGCAGCACAGCTTTCCGCTGGCAGACGTCTTCCAGTTTTTGACCGAGCACACGGCGAAGGAGCTTCTGGAACAGGCGTCGCTGGCATCGCCGATCTTCAAGACACGCTGGCGTTGGGCCGCGAATCGCAGCCTTCAGTTGCTGCGAAACTCCAAGGGAAAGCGTATTCCGCCGCAGATTCAGCGCACGCGCTCGGAGGATCTCCTCGCCAGCGTCTTTCCCCAGGCAGCGGCGTGCTTTGAGAACATCGAGGGCGACATTCAGATACCCGATCACCCGCTGGTCGATGAGGTGATGAAGGACGTGCTTGGCGAGGCGATGGATCTCGAGGGCCTGATCGAGGTGCTTTGCGGAATTAAGGATGGAAGCATTCGCTGCCTTGCTGTCGATACGCCTGTACCGTCACAGTTCGCACATGAGTTGCTCAATGCGAATCCGTATGCGTTTCTCGATGAAGCGGGACTTGAAGAGCGTCGTGCTCGGGCCGTCTCACTGTCGCGTGCGTTGCCGGCGAGTGTGCTTGAAGAGGCCGGCCGTCTCGATCAGGCTGCGATCGACGAGGTGCGTCGTGAGTGCTGGCCCGACATCCGCGATGAGCATGAACTGCATGATCTGCTGCACTCTCTCGTTGCTCTCCCGGTGGACTTCTTCGCAGGCAGGCCCGAGGCACAGCACTGGCCTGTTCTATACGACCGGCTGATGCGAAGCGGACGTGTACAGACCGTTGGGCGTAAGGGAAGAATGTGCTGGACGTCGGTCGAGCGTGCCGGATATATCGCCGCGCTGGAGAATGACCCTTCAGAAAACGGCACCAGAGAGCAGGCGCTCAAGCAGTGCGTGCAGGGCTGGGTGCAGCTTCTTGGGCCTACGACGGCCAATTCATTTGCGGAGCGGCTGGGCCTCGAACCCTCAGAGGTCTTCCAGGCATTTTTGGCGATGGAGATGCAGGGTCTGCTGATGCGCGGCATCTTCGAGTTTGCGAAGCCGGAACAGGATCACGAGATCGAGTGGTGCGAGCGTCGTATTCTGCAGCGAATCCATCGCCGCACCTTGCATACGCTGCGCAAGCAGATTGAACCGGTCTCTCCATCGGTATATATGCGGTGGCTGCTGGAGTGGCAGCATCTCGCTCCGCAGACGCAACTGGCTGGTGAAGAGGGCGTGTTGCAGGCGCTGCATCAACTGGAGGGCTTTGAAGCGCCGGCGATCGAGTGGGAGCGCTCATTGCTGTCTTCGCGAGTCGCTAACTATGACCCTCGATGGCTCGATGCGCTGTGCCTGTCGGGCGCGGTTGGCTGGGGACGCATCTCGCCGCACCCGGCATGGTCGAACGCCGATGGCACCGGCCCGCGTCGTGTCATTCCAACGAATGCTGCACCGATTACTTTCTACATCCGCGAGACGGCGGAGTGGCTGCCCCACGCGCTTGCCCGCGAGCGCGTGGAAGAGACAAGATTGCAGGAATCGCTGAGTGCGGACGCGATCCAGGTGCGCTCACTGCTGCTCAGTCGCGGCGCTTGTTTTGCGAACGATATTCAGCGCATCCTCAATCTCTCGAAACAACAGACGCAGCAGGCGCTGTGGGAACTCGCTACGGCTGGTCTTGCCGCGGCTGACGGCTTCGACCAGCTTCGTTCAATCATGGACCCTCGCAGAAGATCGAATAGCAACAGCGCCGTAGCAAAGCGCTCACTTCGGTCGACGG
Source organism: Acidobacteriota bacterium (assembly GCA_018268895.1). Classification (NCBI taxonomy): domain Bacteria; kingdom Pseudomonadati; phylum Acidobacteriota; species Acidobacteriota bacterium. The sequence goes on from JAFDVP010000013.1 coordinate 133,278, forward strand.
CGGGCAGGTGGTCGCTGCTTGCCGAAGAGGCTCACGCCGCGCCTTCGAAGATCGAGCAGGCGCGGCGTAACGAGTCGGCGCTGGAGTCCTACGCGTTCATGCTGCTCGTGCGTTACGGCATCGTCTTCCGCGATCTGCTCGCGCGGGAGTCGAATGCTCCAAAGTGGCGCGATGTCGTTGGCCTGCTTCGCAGGCTTGAGGCGCGCGGCGAGGTTCGCGGCGGACGCTTTGTGACAGGATTTGGCGGCGAACAATTCGCGCTGCCTGAGGCGGCGGATTCGCTGCGTGCCTCGCGTGCGCGTGAGTCGTCGTCGATTGTGACCGTTGCAGCTGCCGACCCTGCGAATCTTGCGGGCATCGTTTTACCGGGAGAAAAGGTCGCCGCAATCCCTGGCAGGCAGGTCCTCTATCGCAACGGTCTGTTGTATTCGGAGCAAGCTGATACCGATACCGGCAGTATTCCAGCAGAGGCCATCCAACTGGCCACAACGGTGAGCGCAGTCAATCTGCCAATGTTTTAACTAAATGACGAAACCGGATCAATCATCGCCGAACGATGAAGTTGCACGAACTAAGAGGGAAGAGCAAACGCTCGCGCCCGAGGACTTCTACTACGAAGGTCCTTACATTGTCTTCACCGAGGCATATCACCTGAAGCGAGGATACTGCTGCAACTCCAACTGCCGTCACTGTCCTTATCGTTGGAACGCGACCTGAGCGTGTTCAGTGTTTAGGCGTCGATTCAGGCGGCAAGGGCGGTGGCGGGGCCTCTCCCGCAGCAATCGGAATGCCCTTCATTCTCATCTCCTGCGAGTTCTTCACCAGTAGCAACACGCGCGGGTCCTTGCGATATTTGCCAAGTGCGCCGTCGTAGGTCATGTGGTCCAGCACATCGAAGCCGGCTTCACTCGCCATCGTCAGGAAGTGCAACATCGTGGCTTCATCGCCTCGCTGAGCATATAACCGGGCCATCTCGAAGCAGAACCGCGCATGGTCCTCGGGAGAAAGCATGCGGGCAGTCACACCGATCGAGCTGTGATGGTCCATCATCTCCGGGTCGATCTTCAGGGCGATCTCATACTGCTTGCGGGCAGCTTCATAGTCTTTCTTCTCAAAGTAGGCGGTTCCCAGATTGGAGTGATAGGTCGCCGACTCCTTGTCGTACTTGATGGCCTTCTTGTAGTTGCCAATGGCGTTTTCGTAGCGGCCGGTTAGATACTCGATGGCGCCCAGGTTATTCCAGCCTTCGGGATTCTTTTTCTGCAACTTCACTACGCGCTGGAAGTATGACTTCGCGGCAGAGATTTCGCGCAGCTCCAGCTCCGAGACCCCCAGCTTGTTGAGCAGGACCACCTGGTTGCCTCCACGCTGAAGGGCAAACTGGTAATAATCCATCGCATCGACGATAAAGCGGCGGGCGCGAAGGATATCGGCGGCAGTTTCAAGCTGTGCGGCCGTGGCCGATGTTGGATTGGGAAGGTGAGCGCGTACAGAGTCCCACGAAGGACTCTGATGGTCCAGGGCGCGAATCTCGTCGCGCGTCAGTGGTTTGGTCTGTTCTGCGCGAACCGGCGCCGAAGATACAAAGGCAACTGCGGCTACAATCAGCAGGATCGAAGACCGAAATATAGGGAACATGGCATACCTCCAAGAGGTACGCACACATCATCCGCTGCAACCGGATGCCTGTCAACGGCTAGTCGTCACCGGGAATCCCGTTTTTTGTACAACTTCAAGGCAAGCGGGCAACTTCCGGGTTTTACTGCCCAGCTGCCGTCTTTGTAGACGACGGCGCTGCTGTTGCCGGTGCCTGGATTCGCAATGCGAGGCGCGGAAAGCTGAAGCTGCCTCCGGCATCGTCGATCACGTTCACCTGGCAGACGTAGGTGCCGGGCTTCAACTGTGCCAGCGGCACGTCGAACTGGAAGGCGACCGCCTCGCGGTCGGGGACATTGACGGTATCGGCTTCGACAAGAGGAGTCTCGTAGACCTTCACGCCGCCGCTCAGAAACTCGATATTGGTGAGCACCTTCACTGCGCCAGACGGGCGTCGAGTGAGGCCGGGAGATGGAGCAGGGGCCTGATCGGCTTTTTGCCGTGTTGGGTCATATACCTCGTAGAGCAGATAGAGGTGCTGGTCCTGCCTGAAGACATGCGGGACGTTGGGAATCCATTCGACGCCGTCGCGCACCAGCGGATTGATCGTCTTCTTCGCTGTGTTGGGCGCCTGCTGGCTCGCCAGAACGATGGAGCTCAGCTTCATCGGCAGCTTCTTGAGGTCGGGCACCTGCAGGTCGGCCTCGAAGCTGCCCATGTGGCCGGTTTCATTCTCGCGCACGACAAACTTCAGGTGATAGCGTCCAGGCGCAAGTGCAAAGCCTGTGGAGTACTGTATGTTCTTGCGCTGCACCTGCTGCGCCTGGTCAATGGCAAGCTTCACCGTGTCGCGAGCGTTGCCGACCACGATACCCTGAGCATTCTTGACCTCGCCGATAATGTCGATCGTCGCTTTGTCGCGGTCTCCGTTCTTGATGAAGGGGATCTGCGACCCCGGAACGATCAGGGAGACGGGGATGAAGAAGCGGTTGTCAGCGAGCCGGAAGTAAAGTGCTTGCAGATAGACCGCTACATCCGTCGCCGGCAGGTCGCTGCGCATCTGTTCGGTCAGGGCAAGTTCGCGGTCTTCGTTCTTCTGATGCTGGAAGTCGGCGGGTGCGTAGTAGCCGGGCCGGTACTCCAGCTTGGCGTCGCTGCGGTTCAGCTTGACGGTGAGGCGGCGGTAAGACCCGTCTCGCGCCGTATTCGTCGAACGGAAGCCGACGATGTAATACGCCTCGGTGTCATGTTGGATCTGCTGAAAGACGGGGCCAAAGTCGTTGGAGTCGAAGAAGGCCTTTCCGCCGGTATCGCTTGAGAGCGTGGACAGCACCTCCTGCGAGCCGAAGTTCGCATCGAGCTGGCTCTGCATGGCTCCGCCGCTGTAGGCTGCGGTTCCGCGAAGGCTGCCCTTGGAGGCATTGCCCACAGGAGGAAGCGCTTCGAGGCCGCGCGAGTCGACGCTGTAGATGGCCATGTTGGCGCGCACCGCGGCATTGGTTGCCGCGCGCATGCTGGCCTGGTTTTCGATGCCCTGCCGAGTCAGCCCTCCCGAGAAGTAGAGAAGGCTCTTACGCTGGTCCACGCGTTCCAGGCTCTTGGCTATGGTGCGAATCGCATACAGCTCGCGGTCGGTGTTGAGTGCGTTGTACTCCGAGTCGTCTGCGGTAAAGCTGGAGGCGTCGTCGGATGTGCCGCCATCGTTGCCACCCTCATTCCCGTTGGCGAAGCCCGTGCCCTCGGTGCCGTTGTAACGTCCTACGCCTTTAAGTAATGCAGCTTTGTCCGCGGTGAAGTCCTGGTCCATGCTCAGACCGGTCGACATGCTGACCAGCGCGACAAGGTCCGCCGGCTGCATCTTCTTGTTGATGTAATCCTGCGCTGATTCGACCGCGCGGTCGATGTCCTCCGGCTGCATACTGCTCAGGTCGAAGAACATGACGATCAGCCTGTGGTCCTTGAGCTGCGCCGGGTCTGCGGCGAAGTTACGATTGACGAGGTCGGCAATGGAGGTCTTGCCGCTGACAGTTGTGTTCTCGTGCAGCGCGACGGCCTCATCGACGGTCTGAAAATCGAAGCTCTTGATCGTCTGCGGCTTGCCATTTTCCAGAATCGTGAAGTCGCTCGCCTTCAGCCCCTTCACCACAGCGCCGGTCTTCTTGTCGCGAACGACGACGTTGGTCAGTACGATGTCACTCTGCACCTTCAGGGTGAAGGTGCCGTCTGCGGCGGCCTGCTGGGCCGAGGCGGTTGCAACTCCCAATGCCGGTGAGATCGCCAATACAGCAGTGAGGGCGGCTCCTGCAAGTCTTCGATCTTTTGCTGTTCTCATCATGGTCAGAACCTGTACCGGGCCATAAAGGTGATCCTGCGCATTGCGGCGGCCGATGTCACCTGTCCAAATGTTCGTGAGGTCAGATTTGTGTCGATACCTGCATATTGGACGGTGTTGAAGACGTTGTTCGCAGTGATGCGGGCCTCGAAAGAACGTGTCTCACCCAAGGAGACTGTCTTTGCGAGCGAGGAGTCGACGGCAACCGTACCCGGTCCCCTGATGGATCCACGCGATGCCGTGCCGAAGACGTTTGCCGGAGTCTTGAAGGCGGCCGGGTTGAACCAATTGAGAATCGTGCCTGCGCCGGAGATCGGCTGCGAAAAATCGCGGTCGGGTCGAAGGGAGTTATTGGTTCCAGTTGCAGTCTCCGCAACGGTGGCGGCATAGTGCGGCGTGTAGTAAGTTCCGGTGGCGAAGGTGAAGTCGCCGGAGAGCGAGAATCCATCGAGCGTCTTCGACCAGAAGCCGCCCTTCGACAGCAGCGCGCGGTTGGGGCCGAAGGGGAGTTCAAGCACCCAGTTGCCGGTAAGTTTGTGGCGTATGTCGAACGAGCTGTTTCCTTCTTCTGCTACGAGATTCTGGTCGTTCTGCGCGGGCACTGCCGTTGAGCCTCCGATCGACGATGCGTTGTCAATAGAGTGTCCGTACTGATACGTGGCCTGTAGCGAGATACCCTTCTGCATCCGCTTCCGTGCATTGATGCTCAGCGCATTGAACCGCGAAAAGCCCAGCGAGTCTTCGTAGTTGAAGGGTTGTGCTGCCGAATTCAGCACGCTTGCAGCGGTGCGATTCGGCGCGCGCACCATATCGAGGTTGCCGCCGAGAGCGCCGTTGTAGCCGACATTCAGTACGACGCCCATCCCCAGCGTGCGCTGTATGTCGAGGTTCCAAACCTGGACATGTCCCAGCCTGTAGTTCAGGTTCACGCTGTAGTTGTTCTGTACGGCCGCGGTGGAGCAGTTGAACGCATTCGCAAGCTGCAACGCAGCACATCCTTGCTTGTTTGCGATGTTTGTCTGCGTCACGGAGAACGGCGGCTGGAAGGCAAGCTGTCTTGCAAAGCTGCTGTACTGCTGCGTGTTGTAGTTGATGCCGTAGCCCCCGCGAACCACCATCTGTCCGAAGAGCTTTCCCTTCGGCCGGTAGGCCAGACCGAAGCGCGGCGAAAACATCGTCCGGTCGGGATTGACCAGCGAGCGCGGAAAGGCGCCGCTGTAGGGCCCAGCCTGCCCCGGCTGAACCGCGGCGATCTGCGTGAAGTCTGCGTTGTGGTCGAGATTCACCAGCCGGTTGTTCTTCTCCACGTAGGGAGAGAAGTATTCATAGCGCAGGCCGTAGTTCAGCGTTACGTTCGGAAGAATCCTCCAGTCGTCGTTGGCGTAGAGGTCCCAGACATTTGCGCGCAGGTAGCTCTTCTCAAGGCCAGCCTGTACCGCAGCTTGCTGGGGGAGCCCGAGAAGAAAGTCGGCGAAACTATAGCCGCTGGCGGGCTGCGGTCCCGATCCCGAGCTTGCGTGCTGTGTCGCATAGCCGGTGAAGGTGAAGGCGCCAAGGGGGCTTGCGCCGCTCTGCAGATTTCCTGGAGGAGTCAGACTGTCGGCATGTACGCGACGTATGTCGAAGCCGAAGCGCATGTTGTGCTTCTTATGGCTCCAGCTTACGAAGTCCGTGAACGAGATCGTCTGCCCAATCGAATCGCTCGGCTGTGTGGAATGTAAGCCTGAAAGCCCTGTAAATGTCAGCGATGGAACGCCATAGTAGAAGGGGTTTCCGGCGATGGCTGAGTTGCCGATCAGCACGCCTGCATCCGCCGCGGGGTTGGCCGTCCCATTGGTGAAGTAATTCGTTGTTGTTGCGTGAGAGCGGTTCCACGTAACCGTTGCGTTATTGGTCAGGCGTCCATAGCCGATGGTGTATCCCGCCGAGATGTTGTAGCCCTCGGAGGAGGATGAGCCGCCCAGCGGAAGGAAGATGTTCCGGCTGTCCGATGCGGAGTGGCTATAGCTTCCGCCGAAGTTGATGTTCTGCCGCAGAGACTTGGGGCCGTTGGTCTGTTGCTGACGACGGCCGCCGCCAAAACCTCCGCCGCCAAAGGGGCCAGAGCCGGCGTTCTGGCCGAAGTTGCGCACGTAGCGCGCCGAGGCGCTCAAGGCATTCTGGCCGGCGGTTGTGATCGTTTGATAGTTGTAACCCTGCGCGCCCGTCGTTGGGATATTCGGTGCCGGATAAAACTTCAGCAGCGAGAGCGCCTGCGGCGTGATGCGATTCTGGCAGATAACGTTCAGCGTTCCATTGCATGCGAACTGCTGCCCGGTCGTGGGGTCGTAGAGCGGCTGGCCAAGCTGCGAGAAGTCGCCTGTGCGCTCCAGCGCCGTTGGCACCGTGCCGTAAAGGTTCTGCGGATTTGTGTTGCGCTGCCCCGTGACATTCAGGAAGACAAACTGTTTCGTGCTCGCCTTCAGCAGGCCGGGGATAAAGGGCGATCCGGCGAAGCTGACCCCGAACCGGTTGGAGCTGTAAGCAGGCTTCACCACTGGAGCGCCCGTCAGCGAAAAGCTCGTGGCATCGAGCGCGCCATTGCCGCCCTGGTAGAAGATCGCGCCATGCGGCTGCGTAGGGTTGAACCCGCGCATGCCGCGTCCACCACCTCCACCGCCTCGCACGAAGACAGCGTTGCCCGGTCCTCCGCCTATCATCATGCCGCCCAGCATTCCTGCCACGGCATTTGCCACATCGCCGGCGGCCCCGCCCTGCTGCCTGGCGCGGCTCATCGCCTCTTCCACGCGCTGCCTGACCTCGTCTTCGTTGAAGTTCGCAAGGCCGTTCGTCTGGCCCATCTGTCCGCTCACAGTCACCGAGTCAGTCGCTGTGCTGTCGTTGCCCAGCCCAGTGAGCGACGGCATCTGTGTGCCCGCATTTGCTGTGCCAGCGCTTGCGTCCGCCAGGTCAGATGCTCCTCCCGTCACACTCAGCGACTGCATACCTCGGCCCGCGATGCCCGCCAGCGCGCTGGTGGCCGCAGCCTGTTGCCTTTGCTGTTGCTCTTCCTGCTGCTGTACCCGCGAAGCCAACTGCATCGCAAAGTCGGCAGCCTGGTCTGCCTTGCCGCCATTCTCTCCGGCAGCATTGATGAGAACTTCGGTGGTCTCACCGGCAAAGGCTGCCAGCTCTGCCTTGACGACGTAGCGCCCATTGCGCGGAATCGTCATCGCATAAGCGCCGGTCACATCCGTGGCCGTGGAGTACTTCTTTCCCGTCAGCGTATTGGTTGCCGTGACCGCCACTCCGGGCAAGGGAACGGCGCCGGCCTTCACTGTGCCGTGAATCGTTCCTCCTGCAGAAGCGGAAGGTGCCGACGTTTGTGTCGTCTGCGCAGGAGCACCGTTTGCCGGTGCAGGCGGCTCTTGTGCTGCGACTGCCCCTGCACTGTAGGTCATCACTGCAAACAGCGCGGCAGTTTGAAGAACTCTCACCACAAAAACCTCATCCCGTATCTCTGAATGAACCGCATGAACTCCCAATCCATAAAAGCCATTACTGTTTGGGAGCAGTTTGTGGAGTTGGGCCCGAGGCTTCGCCGCCACGCCGCATACGCGCTCCAAACGCGCCCTGCGGAACGACTGTAAGATTCGTCGGCACGAAGACGCCGTGCTTCACAGAGCCTTGTCCGGCGACCATATCGCCTGCTTTGATATCGGCCAGCGTAATGCTTTCGCCGCCCCCGGTGCCGCCCGTTGCCGCTCCGGGAGGCGGGCCTTCTGCTGCTCCATCTGCTGAAGCAAAGGCACGGCGGCCGCCGCCCTTGCGAAAGGATGTCGTCTCGTCCACTTCGATGACCTGCGTCACATTGTCCGAGCGAAGGATCGTCAGCTTCACATCGTCGATCGCCATTACCTTGCCGGTGATGAAGACCTTGCCCATGCCTTCGCGAAGTTTCTTCACCTCATCGGCATCCATCACTGCAACGAAGAGCGCATGAACGGTCTTCTTTGGAGCGTCAAGCTCCCCCATGGCGCCCACTCCGTCTCCCGGCTTGATATCTTCTGCCTTGATCTGCTGGCGGGTTCCCGGCGTGCGCGGTTGGCGTTCCCCGCCGGCTGCGGCAGCTATTCGCTGGTCTTTCATCAGGCGCGTGTTGGCGGAAAGCGCGACGGTGTAGGTCTCCCCGGTATCTGTCTTGATCGTCAGATGGTCGGACGCGGCTGCCGTCACCGTGCCGCGAATCATCTGTCCGCCGCCAAATGCGACGTCACCGCGTTGTGGAAGATCCTGGCCCCGGGCACAGACTCCATACGCGATGGTTGTTGTAACCAATAGTTGCCGTAAAAGCCCTGCCTTCATCCCGTCCTCGTCGATCAATACCCTGTGCACATACAGACGTGCTTCTGTGCGGAAAGACTCTGTGGGTGAGAAACTTATCTGCTGTCTTCCGTCACATTTCCTCAAGCTGGATACACTATCGCCATGGACCTCACTCCCGGAAGATCCCAGACGCCAGCCAAGCATTCGCATGTAGAGTCGCACTTTGAATCCGGCGAGACGGTGCGCGACATCGTGATTGGTCTCTCCGACGGGTTGACCGTGCCCTTTGCCCTCGCAGCCGGCCTTTCCGGCGCCATCGCCTCTTCGCGCATCGTCGTCCTGGCCGGCCTAGCCGAGATCGCGGCCGGCTCGATCGCCATGGGGCTTGGCGGCTATCTCGCCGCCCGCGGAGACGCCGAGCATTACGCATCGGAACGCCTGCGCGAAGAACACGAGATCGTTGAGAAGACCCACGATGAAGAAGAGGAGATCTATGAGATCTTCCAGCAGTACGATGTTCCGCGCGCGAACGCGGCCCCTGTCATCGACGCCCTCAAGGAGAACCCCAGGGCCTGGGTCGACTTCATGATGCGCTTCGAGCTGGGGTTGGAGGAGCCAAGGCCCAATCGCGCTCTCAGCTCAGCGCTTACCATCGCCGGCTCCTATATCGCCGGAGGCATCATTCCTCTATTGCCTTATATGGCTGTCGATAACAATCTTTACGCATTGAAGCTCTCCGCGATCGTCACCCTGGCGGCTCTCGGCATCTTCGGCGCGCTCAAAGGCAGGCTGGTCGGCACTGGCTGGCTTCGCAGCGCGATTCAGACGGTCTGCATCGGAGGAATCGCCGCAACAGCCGCTTACGGGCTTGCCAGGATTCTCAACGGCCATGCAGGTTAATCTCTCGCTATAAGGGAGAAGAAAAAGCAACAGAACCGCTCTCCGGCACATCCCATAGGACACCCCCCGAAAGTAGAGGATGCCAGACATGGTTCCAGCCTCAGTTGAAAGATCGGCTCCGTCTATCCTCGCCCGCTACAAGGCAGTGCGCCGCGCAACCACGGCCCTGTGCAGCCCGCTGACGCCCGAGGACATGATGGTGCAATCCTGTCCCGAGGCAAGTCCGGTCAAGTGGCATCTCGCCCACACCAGTTGGTTCTTCGAGACCTTCGTCCTGACAGAATTTCTCGCAGGCTACACACCCTTCCACCCTGACTTCCGCTGGCTCTTCAACAGCTACTACAACGCGCTCGGCGAAATGCCGGAGAAGAAGCTGCGATCCTCCTTCTCCCGCCCAGCCCTCGACCAAATCCTCGGTTACCGCGCTCACGTCGATGCCGCCATGGAGCGGCTGTTGCAGCATCCCGCGGAAGATGAGGCCGCTCGCAGGATCGCCCTGGGCATGGAGCACGAACAGCAGCACCAGGAGCTGATCGCGACCGACATCAAACACGCGCTCTTCACCAATCCGCTGCATCCGGCCTATATCGAGCGCACCGGGCAAAGCGCTGCGAACACCACCATCGCTCCTCCGCTCGAATGGCTGAGCTACGCGCCCGGTCTCACCCAGATTGGAACCACGCCAGACCCTGCCGCTGCCGATGTCTTCGCCTTCGACAACGAGACCCCCCGCCACCCCGTCTACATCGCTCCGTTTCGGCTCTCGACCCGCCTGGTGACGTGCGCGGAGTATCTCGCCTTTATGGAGCAGAACGGGTACGGCCGTCCGGAGTTGTGGCTCTCCGAGGGCTGGACCACGATGCGCGCGGAAGCCTGGCAGGCGCCGCTTTACTGGTATCGAGATTCTGCAACTGCATCCGGCTGGTCCATCTACACGCTCAATGGTTTCGTTCCGCTGGAAGACCTGAGCGAGAGCCCTGCCTGTCATCTCAGCTTCTTCGAGGCCGATGCCTATGCGCGCTGGGCAGGGCATCGCCTGCCAACGGAGTTTGAATGGGAGTACGCCGCCACCCGGCCCGACGCACCGGAACCTGAGAGAAGGTCAGTCGCCGCCACGCAGGCCAACCTGCTTGAGACCGGCAACCTGCACCCGGCGCCGGCAAGTCCAATGCCCGGTCTTCAGCAGATGTTCGGCGACGTGTGGGAGTGGACCGCGAGTCCTTACACCGGCTATCCGGGATACGCGCCGCTGCCCGGAGCGCTCGGTGAATACAACGGCAAGTTCATGAGCTCGCAGATGGTGCTGCGCGGAGGGTCCTGCGTCACGCCAGCCACGCACATCCGCGCGACGTACCGCAATTTCTTTTCACCGGCCACCCGCTGGCAGTTCTCCGGCCTCCGACTTGCTCACGATGCTTCCGCGGGCTCAAAGAACAACTCATTTTGAACTGGAGATTTTGGCGGTCGCTGTCCACATCATCGCATCTTCCAGCAGCTTGTTCTGCGTATCGCTGGTGAAGATGCGGTCCCCGTGCCCCATGTTCGTATACAGCATCCGGTAGCGCGTATTGGTCCACATCACCGGCAGATCGCCTCCGCGCAGCACATCCTTCATGCCGATGGGGTAGTTCTCCGGCGACAGACTCAGCAGCACCTTGACGTCCTTGTTTTCCCGCGGTGACGGCTTCCAGATGTACCACTCGTTCGCAGGCGAGATAAAACTTGCGGGAAGACTCCGCGTGACTGCGTGCTTTGGATCGTCGACGACCAGCTTCGCCGGCAGCGGGGGCCACTCATTCCCATAGAAGACGCCGCCGCCCAGGAACTGCACAAACCACGGCCACTTCGTTCCCCTGTCGTTATAGGCGGCGATGTGAAAACCGAGCCATCCCCCGCCGTGCTCCATATACTGCTCAAACGCCGCTCGCTGTTGCGGTGTGTGCGGGAAGTCGTCGAGCCAGACCACCAGTTGGTATCCGGCCAGTTTGGCCGGGTTCATGTCGTCCCAGTTCATCGTCGGCTGAAACTCATAGTTCCCGCGCTTCGCGGCATCGGTATAGAACCGGATCGCCTGGTGAGCAAAGTCGACATGGTCGTGCTCGACCGTCTCGGAGTAGAACGCGAGCACATGAAAGACCGGCTGCTGTGCGTGAGCGCACAGACACACAGTCATTGCCGCCAGCATCATCGTCAAAACGCGCCGCATCTCGTTGGCCCCGGCCATCTGCTAGAATCGTCCTTCGTTATAGACAAACGATTTTCTACGAAAACAGGCCGGCATTCAAATGGCGTTTTTAAACAGAACCCACTTGCTGCGACTTTCCCTCGCTCTTCTTTGTGTATCCGGTGCGAGGCTCGCCGCGCAATCCGTCGATCCGCAGCTTGGCCTGATCAATCGCGATGCCTCGGCATACAGTGAAAAGCTGGGAAAACTTTACATCGTCGATCCGGTACGTGACTCAGTTGCCATGATCCCGCGATCGGGCAGTCCACAAACCATCAAGGTCGGTACGCGACCCGACGCAATCGCGGTCAACAACCTTACTCAAATGGTCTACGTCGTCAATCCAGGATCGAAAAGCGTCTCTGTGATCGACGGCGCCAAAGATGAAGTTGTCGCGACCATCGACACGGGAGCACGTTCCTACGCCCTCGCCGTCGACGAATCGGTAAACAAGGTATACGTAGCGAATACCTTCAGCACCATGTTGACCGTGATCGACGGTGCAACTAATACAGCGAGCAATATCAAAACGGGTTCAGCCGACGCAGTCCTCGTCGACCAGGATCGCAAACGTGTCTACGTGCTCACCTATGAGAGCGAGACGTTTACAGAGCTCGATCCAGTGAGTGGCGCCATCTCGAAGGTCCCTGCCGGTGCTCTGCATCTTTGGGGACATGCGAGGCAGGGCAAGAAGCTCTACATAGCGCACATTCAGGACTCCGATATTGCTGCGATTGACCTTGAGACCCACGCGGTCAGAAACATCCACACCGGCGCTATGCCATGTGCTCTTGCGCTGGACGCAGACTCTGGCCAGATCTATGTCGCCAACTATGCTGACGGTACCGTGACTGTTCTGAAGAACGAATTGCCCGTCGCCACAATCAAGGTTGCGGCGCATCCTCAGGCGCTCACGCTCGACGCGGCGAAGGGACTGCTCTATGTCGCGAGCCCCCAGGAGAATCTTGTTACCGTGATTGAAATGCGGTCTCGCAAAGTTGTCCGCCGGGTTAAGGTTCCCGTACAGCCTTACGCCGTCGCGGTTCATCCCATAACTCACATCGCCTATGCGGTTAGCCAGGGTAATGTGCCGTTCACAAAGATCGAGCCGTAACCCGTCTGCTGACAACGTTATGTCAGCAGGATACGATCATTGGATACTTCACCGCCATCAACTGCATCAAACGGCAGAGCGGTTAAGGCCGCGCACTCCGGGAAGGGAACCGCAACCGCCGATGACCGCTGCCGCCGCTTCGTTGCCTCTATATCTTGAGCCGGAAGTTGCACCTTCCCTTCACGCGGTGGCAGAAGAGGCGCGCACAGGGCTTGCGGCAGATCCAAAGATGCTCTCGCCGTGGCTCTTTTACGATGAGTTGGGATCGGGCCTCTTCGAGCAGATCACCGAGCTGCCGGAGTACTACCTGACGCGCACAGAGCGCGCTCTCTTCAGCGCCCATGCCGATGACATCATCGAGTGCGCCTCCGTGCAGGCCGGAAGCAGTGCCGCGCCCATGCTCACCATCATTGAACTGGGTGCTGGAACAGCGACCAAGACCGGAATACTGCTTCGGGCGGCGGTCAGGCGCCAGCATAGCATCGTGTATCAGCCGGTAGACGTCTCGCAGTCGGCGCTCGCGGCGGCGAAGGAGAACATCCGCGCCAACATTCCAGGGGTAACCGTTCGATGTCAGGTCGCGGACTACACCTCGCAGCCGCTTCCGCTTAACCGTTTACCCAACACACGAACGCTCGCGCTCTACATCGGATCGAGCATCGGCAACTTCTCTCCTCAACAGGCGCGCGATGTCCTCCGCAATCTCCGCTCGCAGTTGCTTCCCGGCGACAAGCTCCTGCTCGGGACCGACCTCGTTCCTGCAACTGCGTCGAAGACCGTAGCCATGCTCGAAGCTGCCTATGATGACCGCGCTGGAGTTACGGCTGCATTCAACAGGAATGTGCTGCATCGTCTCAATCGCGAGCTTGGAGCCAACTTCCGCCCTGCGTGTTTCGACCACAAAGCCACCTGGAATGCCGCTGAATCCCGCATCGAGATGCACCTCGTCGCCCGTCATGGACAGCGCGTCCACATCCCGGCCAACAGTGCGGGCCCGGCGATGGACGTCATCTTCGACGAGGGAGAGAGCATCCACACCGAGAACAGCTACAAGTTCACCTCTGCGCGCATCGAAGGCCTGCTCAACTCCGCCGGCTTCATGCTCGAAAAAGACTGGCAGGATTCGCAGCATCTCTTTGCCGTCAACCTTGCAACGGCTGTCTAGAAGCGGTTTCCCAGATGCGATAGATCAATAAAAAGGTCGTCATTCTGAGCGAAGCGAAGAATCCCTGTATTTCGTCTTTGCTTTTGCTGTTGGCTGCTTGAGTCACGCCGGACGACGCCACTCGCCGCTCTTGCCGCCGCTTTTGCTCACCAGCTCAACCTCGCGTATGCGAATGCCCTTGTCGAGTGCCTTCGTCATGTCGTAGACCGTCAGCGCGGCCACCGATGCGGCGACCATCGCCTCCATCTCCACACCGGTGCCTGCTACAGTTGCGGCCGTCGCTTCAATGGCGACACCGCCGTCTGCAACGCGCGCATCGACATCGACAAAGCTCAACGCCAGCGGATGGCACATGGGGATCAACGTCGAAGTTTGCTTGGCCGCCTGTATTCCAGCAAACCGTGCCACCTCCAGCGGATTGCCCTTCGGGTTCTTCGGCAGCGCAGCAAGGGCCTCGGCGGTGAGTTCCACAAAAGCGCGTGCCTTCGCCTCGCGCCGTGTCGCAGGCTTCGCGCTCACATCCACCATGTGCGCCTGTCCCTCATCGTCATAGTGCGACAGCTTCGTCAATGTCGTCTCCACGCTCGTACATTCTCACATCAAGGTTATTTCAACAGAACCGTAACGATATCGCCGGCGCGGAACCGCTCCGTTCCCGGCGGCAGCACGGCATAACAGTTGGCGCGCGCATTCGCCGCCATGTCCCCGGAGCCCTGCCACACCACCAGGCGCACCTCGGGGCGAATGCGGTTCGAGTCGAGCCGCGCAGGCAATACGCGCGTCAGCCCTGTCCGTCCGTCTACATCATTCGCCAGCGTGGCCTGTGCAAAACGCGGACCCTCCGGCGCCGCTCCACGCATCGCGTGCAGCAGCGGTTCGACAAAACACGCAAAGGTCACCTGCGTCGATACGGGGTTTCCAGGAAGCCCGAAGAAGGGAAGCGCGGCCCTGCCGTCACGCATGGGTAGCCATCCGAAGACCAACGGCTTGCCCGGCTGCATTTTCACGCCGGTAAACAAAAACTCCGCTCCCAGCGACAGCAACACCTCTTCCACCAGGTCGTACTCTCCCATGGAGACGCCGCCCGACAACAGCAGCATCTCCGCATCGCACGCCTGAAGAATTCGCGCCTTCAGCTCTTCTCGACGGTCGGGAGCGACCGGAAGCCGCCGGGCCTCTCCTCCTGTCGCTGTCACCAGTGCCGCGAGCCCATAGCTGTTCGAATTTCGTATCTGCACAGGACCCGGTGTCTCCGTTACGTCCACCAGCTCGTCTCCCGTGGCAATGATAGAGACCCTCGGCCGCGCAGACACCTTGACCGTAACCGCACCGCAAGCGGCCGCCAACGCAATTGCTGCTCCGTCCATCTGCGTTCCCGCTGGCAACACCAGATCGCCTGCGCGGGCCTCGCTGCCTTGCGGCACGACGTTCTCTCCTGCTGTAATCGTTCGCCCTGACGTCAACTGAACTGCCAGCCTCCCCTCATGGCTGCTTCGTTCTACGTGCTCGACCATCACCACGGCATCGGCACCCTCAGGTACGGGAGCGCCGGTCATCGTCTCAACCGCTTCGCCTGGCTTCAGAGCAGTGCTCCACCGCTCGCCTGCCCGCACCTGCCCCACAACCGTGAGCCACGCATCGGAGAGAGTGTCTGCGGTATGAACGGCAAATCCGTCGCGAGTCGATCGGTTGAACGGAGGCTGATCGCGGTCGGCCCGCACCGGGTCGGCAAGCACCCGACCCAGCGAATCAGACAGCGCCACAGCTTCTGCCGGTCTTTGAGGAAGACGCCCCGCCTGCTCCAGAACAATGCCGAGCGCTGCGTCGAACTCCACAATGCGTTCTTCCGTCTTAGCCGTAGAGCGAATCTCGCTCGATCTCATCTGGCTGCCTTTCGCATAAAACAGAAGGCCTCGGCACATTGCCGAGGCCCTCCTGGTTCAGTTCGTTCCAGCGCCTTACTTCTTGGTTCGGCCGGCTTTGTAGCTGGACTTCACTTCCGCGCCGATGCCCGTCAGGATGCCCTTGACCTCGTCCACGCGCGCCTGCTCATTGGGTGGCGCAAGCTCGATGAACTGCTGGTAGGCCTCCACGCATCCCGGAGGAGCCACAATCTTCTGTGTCTTCGGATCGACCGAGGCCTTCGGGATCAGCGACTGGCCCTTGATGTAGTACGCATCGGCGCGCTTTGGATCGGCGGCGATCGCTTTGTCTGCGGCCGCGGCTGCATCGTCCAGCTTGCCTGCGTTGTACAGGGTTGCCGCTTCGTTGTAGTAGTACATGCCCGCATTGGCAGGAAGTGCCTTTGCCGCTTGCTCATAGGCGTCGGATGCGCCCTTGCCGTCGCCGCTCTTCGCCAGTGCCTGGCCAAGCTGGTTGTACGCGGCGGCAGCCGTCTCTACGCTGGGCTTCTTTGAAGCGGCGTTCGCATCGATGGCCTTCTTGTACGAAGCCGCCGCGTCGGCAAACTTCGCCTGGACAGAGGGGTCGGCCGGCTTGCCGGCTGCCTTTGCCGCTTTTGCCGCAGCGTCTGCCGAGCCAAGCTCAGCGTCGCCCAGCGCCACCCACAGGATGCCCTCATCCGGCTTTGCAGCGGTTGCCTGTTGCATCGCTGTAATGGCCGGCTCGAAGTTGCCCGCCTTCGTATCCGCGCGCGCCTGCGTCAGCAGAGTATTCAGGTTGGCGATCTTTGCGTTGGCAGCGGTCACGTCGGCGTTCTTCTTCTTGAACTCCTCCAGCTGCTTCTTCTCCTCGGGAGTCATCTTGTCGAGATACTCCTTGCGGGTCATGTCGAAGTTCAGCAGGTGGTCTTCGCCGGCGGTGAAGGTCACGTTGTCGATATAGTCGATGCTCTTGTCGTCCTGGAAGACAACCGCCAGATAGCTGCCCGGGGCGATCCCTGTGCCCTTGAAGTTGCCGGACGCGTCGATCTCGAAGGTGTTGGTGTACTTGCGGCTCTTCTCCTCCGAGGCACGGTCCTGCGTCAGCTTCACCTCGCCCTTGGGCAGCGGAGCTCCAATTGCGTTATTGACATGGCCATGAACGCTTGCCGGAGCAGGCTGCGCCCATCCCGTTTGCGCGGACAGCGCAACGACCACAGCAAGAGCGGCTCCAAGTCCCGCGCTCCATCTTCTTCCGATACGATTGATCACTTCCGTTCTCCTGGTTTCAGATCTCTTCCGGCCCTCAAGAGGCCTTGCTCTTCAAATACAAACTTCTCGGCGGCAAAATCCGCTACCGTTTGGATGCAGACTTCGGGTCCGCGTACGGTATCGGGTCGATGCTTCCTGCTTCGCGAAAGGCGCGCAGACGCAGAACGCAGCTTTCGCAGACGCCACAAGCCTCGCGCTCACCGGAATAGCATGACCAACTTACATGGAATGGAGCGCCAAGTTCAACTCCCATGCGCACGATCTCGCTCTTTTTGAGGTGGATAAGTGGTGTCTCTACACGAATATCGCCCTCTTTCGTCCCCTGGCGGATCAGGGCATTGAAGGCGTCGTAGTACGCCGGCCGGCAGTCCGGGTAACCGGAGCTGTCCTGCTCCACGGCCCCGATAAACACCCGCTTCGCCCTCACAACCTCGGCCCAGCTTACCGCCGCCGAAAGAAAGTGCGCATTGCGAAACGGGACATAAGTCACTGGAATCGCCGTGCCAATCGACGCCTCTTCCACAGGGGCATCCGGAACGGCAATCGTCGCGTCGGTCAGCGCCGAGCCGCCAATCCTGCGGAACAAGTCCATCTTCAGCGGCAGAAATTCCTTGACTCCGGTCAGACGGGCGATCTCTGTCGCCGAGGCCAGTTCTCGTGCCTCGGTCCGCTGCCCGTAGCTGAAGTGCAGAGCGTACACGTCATAATCCCGCGCAGCCAGAGAAGCGCACACCGTTGAATCCATTCCACCCGAAAGACACAGGACTGCCCTCGGTCTGTCTGTCGTCTCAGCTGCCATGCTCTTCATCCGTCGTCTCGGGTAAGGCCTCGCCGTCGGCGGAGGTATCCAGCAGTTTGCGCGCCGCCTCCTCGTCCTTCTTGTGCACCATCAGACGCGCGCGAAAGGCCGGTGCCAGCAGGTTGTTGGCATTTTCGCCGTGCAGGAAGCACTCAAGGCTCGCCGACTCCAGCACGCCCTTGGCCATCTGGGCCTCTGTTGGGACAATGTAGCGGGCGATCATCACATACTGCTCCGGGTCGAACTCTCTGTCATTCTTCTCGTCTGCCATCTCAACCTCACTTCGTCTCGTACGATTGCAACTTTGCCGTGATGGTGCCCCAGAACAGGCTCGCACGCACCTGCACCGGCATATGCCGCGCATCGTCCGTATACCAGATCCATATCTTGCCGCGGTTCTTTACGATACCTTCGTCTGCCGTAGGTTGCACTCTGATGGTCTGGAAGGTGCCCGCCGGGGTCTTGACCTCTTCCTTCGCCTCCACCTTCATCGTCACGGTTACCGTGCGCATCGAGTCGGCCAAAGGAAACCGGAAGTTCTGCCCTACCGTCAACGGCTGCGAGCCAACGTAAAAGATGGCGGACATCGAGTCGGTGACGCACGCCGGAATCGATGCCGTAAGCTGCTTCGACGTGCCTTTCACCAGGTTGCGCTCCACCAGCGTCTGCTTGCCGTCCTTGTAGTTGAAGCTCAGGTCGCTGGAGATCTTCCGCCTGCCCTCCTGCGTCTGCTTCGAAAACCCCGTCGAGCATCCCGTCTTCGTGTCGAACCCCGACTGAAAGCGGTCGATCACCGGGAAGAGCATCGTGACGGCGCCAACCGTATCCGCCGTCGCCGTAATCTTCTGGACCGTGCCCTGCTGTTCGATCTGGAATGTGGCGAGCGCTGCGGTAAACACCCTCCAGTCGACCGTGAACGTCAGCGTTTGTTTTGTGGGAAAGCTGTAGTTGGCAGGAGGGGCCTCGAGCGTAGGAATGACGACCGACGGCGCGGGAGGGAAGAGCCTGTCCTTGATGGAGTCCTTCAGTGATTCCTTGCCCGGTTCTTTGCCCGGCTGCGTCTGCGCACACGCACACGTCAACGCTGCAAACAGTAAGAGTAAAAAGACCGTGGGTCGCTTTGCCAGGGGACAGATCGCTCCGTTTCAGGATTGAGGACGGCGTCCTGGCCTATCGCCGGAGAAACAGCAGACGCGCTGCCAGCGCTCCGTAGATGGCGATGGCACCCATAAGAGCATTGTACTCGCGGTGATGCAGGTATCGCTCGCGCGAAAACCTCCCCGGGGGCAGATCGCTCTTCGCCGCCGTCAAGCGCGGCAACAGGCGCGGCACCTGGGCCGCATACGCATCGAACCCCGCAAAGTGCTCGCGCAGAAAGGTTTCCTCCGACCGGATCGTCGGTAGGTAAATCCCCAGAAAAAGGGCCGCCAACGCCACAAGGATCACCCAGCTTCCCGAAGCCCACGCAAACCCGAACGCGATCATCATCGACCCCAGGTACAGAGGATTCCGCGTATACGCATATGGCCCCGTCCGTGTCAGCTCGGCGTTCTTCTTCACGTACCCGGCAGCGTAAGCCCGCAGCCATACTCCGGGCACGACCAGCACCAGGCTCAGCAGCATCGTCTGCCACGTAGGACGCGCCAGCCACAGAAACACCGCCGCAAACACGAAGCCCAGCGGAACGCGTATGCGCCGGGCGATTCGCTGCCATCTCGTTCGTTCACTCACTCATCTACCTTACCCTGTCAGCGCCAGACGTGCCCTTCAGCAGATCGAGTGCCGCCGCGACAACCTCATCCACAGTGATCGCCAGCAGTCCCACCTCCGGCTCCGCCAGCCGCCTGTGGTCGCGGCGCTCGCCGCCATGCCGCAGCACCCGCGACTCCGTGCCGTACGGCCCATTGCGAGCGGGATCGGTCGGGCCGAACAGCGCCACCACAGGTCTCTCCAGTGCAGCCGCCAGATGCAGCGGTCCAGTGTCCCCAGCGATCACCAGGTCTACCCGTCGCGTGAGGGCGATAAGCTCCGCCATGCCGCACGGGAGTACCGTTGCGTGTCCACCGCTGGCCCGCACCACCTCATTGGCCAGCGCATCCTCGGCCGAGTAGGCATTCACCAGCGCCCGGTATCCCGCCTCAGCCAGTATGGCCGCCACCGCGCCATATCGCTCTGCTGGCCACTGCTTCGCGCCCCACCCGGCGCCCGGAGCGATAAGTACCAGGCCTCGTGCGCCTTGCATCCCGTGCAGGCGCGTCCTGCATGACTCCTCCGCGAGTGAGTCGACGGGAAGCTCAATCTTTGCCGGACGAACCAGCTCGCCCACGGCTGCGCCCACAATCTCGCACCCCTGTTCGACGACATGCGCCGCATGTGTCTGCACCCTCTGCCGATAGAGCCATCGCGCAGGACCCTCACGCGGATGCTCCGGCCCGGTGAACATCCCTGCGTTCGCCATGTGTCCGATCACAGCCGAACGTATGGACCCCTGCATGTCGATGCACAGATCGAAGCGCTCCGATCGAAGCCTGCGCCGCAACCCCGCAATATCGCCAAGCGTCTTCGCCGCAAGCGGTCTCTTCTTCCACTCGCGAGTTGCCGCAAGGTACGTCTCGTCGACCAGCGGCCTCGCGGTTCCGCGCCCTGCAGGGGTTCCCGCTGCCTGCAACAGCGGAAGCCATCGCGGCTCGATGACCCACCCGATGAACCACTCCGGATGCGCCGCCCGCAGCGCCGCAACGGCAGGCATGGCGTGCAGAACATCGCCCATCGCGCCGATCCGCACGATCAGCACGCGTCGCCGCTCAGCGGCAGTCAGCACATGGTTATGAGTCGCCAAAGACCAATTCTCTCACGCAGAATTCCAGTATTTCGCCTGTGCCCGAAACAAACATCGGGTGCCCCATCCTTCGCACAGCGAAGGGTGGGATGAATGAAATCGTAAGGAATAAACGTCAGTGTCCCTAACGCCCTTTGCGCCGGTCGAGCTGCCCGACCATCGTCACCAACTGCGACACAGCCTCTTTCTCCGCAATCAACTCGACCTTGAGATGCGCAACGATCAGCGGCCCAATCGCCCTGAGCCGCCCACGCATCTCCGGCGTGATTTTAACCGCGTCCTTCTCCGTTGTTACAAATCCGTTGGCCCCAATCTGTTCAGCGTGGCCGATCAACCGAGTCATATCGCTGTCGTCGTACAGTTGATGGTCGGCAAAGGCCATTGTCTCCATCGGTTCATAGCGCGATGCCGTCAGCATCTTCGTAAAGTTCGCGGGGCGCGCAATGCCGCAGAACGCCAGCGGCAGCGTTGGCAGCGTCACCACCTCCGTTCCATCCAGCAGAGTCAGTGACCGCCGTATCACCCACGTCGCAAACCCGTGCCCCCGGTCGCGCAGCCCGTTCAGGACTCCCTTCAGCGCATCTGCCTCTTCTTCACGGACGACGATCACATGCGCCTCGCCGAGCGCCGAAACCGGCTCGCGCAGATTTCCCGCGGGCAGCAGCGTGTCCTCCGCATCCTCCAGCGTCAGCAGCGCAATATCGATGCTGCGGGCCAGACGCAGGTGTTGAAATCCATCGTCCAGCAGGTGAACGGCGATGCGGCCCTGCGCCTGGTCCCGCTCCGCCATCAACCCGGCCTCATAGCGGTCTGCACCCGCAAATACCGGGGCGTTCGACTGCTGCGCCAGAAGCACCGGCTCGTCGCCGTGCCACTCCGGATCATCGTAGGCTTCTACGCGCTCCGTCACCTCCGAAGTGCGTTTGTACCCGCGCGTCAGAATGCTGACCTCATAGCCTCTGCGGTGCAGAATGCCTGCCAGCATCGCAACAAACGGCGTCTTGCCCGCGCCTCCCGCCGACACGCTTCCCACGCTGATCACCGGCACCGGAAGATGCTTCTGTTTCAACCAGCCCCACCGGTACATCCGCCGCTTGGCCACCACAACGGCGGCATAGAGCGGAGTCAGCGGAACCAGCCATGGTCTTCGTGCGCTCATGCCGCGTCCCGCCTCATCAGGTCGAGAAGCGCCTCAACCGTCCGTGCCGTCGCGCCCGCCTGTGCATTGAAGATCGCGCGTCCACGCTCGCCGATGGCCCGCACGCTGCCGCCCCCACGCATCATCTCCATCAGGTCATCGGCCAGCGTATCTTTCGTTGCGATGCGGAGAGCGTCCTCCGCTCTCATCGCTTCGACCATCTCGCGGAAGTTTTCACACGACGGTCCCATCACGATCGGCACGCGAAACCGCGCTGGCTCCAGCGGATTGTGTCCTCCCGCCTGCACCAAGCTGCCGCCCACAAACGCAACGTCGCCCAGCGAGTACACCGACGCCAGGTCGCCGATCGTGTCCAGCAGCACCACGCTGCCCGGCGCAATCTTTTCTGTGCTGCCGCGAAGCTCGCTCGCTCTTGTTGCACGGATGCCGCTCGCACTCACCAGCGCCGCCACAGGCTGAAACCGCTCCGTGCGCCTCGGGGCCAACACCATGACAGAGCCGGGAATCTCCTCCACAATCTGCCGCCACGCCTCCAGCAGCAGCGTCTCTTCTCCCTCCAGCGTGCTGCCCGCAACCAGCACCTTCGCCCCGGCCGGGAGCCGCTCGCGCAGGAGCGACGTCATCGGGCTCTCGCCAGCAGCCTTCACGTCATATTTCAGGTTGCCGCTCACGCGCACTCTGTCTGCTGGTGCTCCGATCCGTACCAGCCGCCGGGCGTTCTCCTCGCTCTGCGCCAGGAACAGCGACACCTGCTGCAAAACCGGACGCCACAGCCTTTTCAGCCGCAGGTAACGCGGCAACGACCTGTCCGATATGCGTGTATTGACCACCGCCACCGCTACGCCTCCCCTCGTGCACTCGTTCATCAGGTTCGGCCAAAGCTCGCTTTCCATCAGAATCAGCAGTTCAGGTTTGAGGAGGTGAAGATATCTTCGCACGACAAATGCGAAATCAAGAGGCAGATAGAAGACTGGCAGACCCTCGAACCGCTCACGCGCCAGCTTCTGTCCCGTCTCAGTGGTAGTGGAGACGGCGATGGTCCATTCCGGCAGTGCGGCGCGAAGTGACCGTACAAGTTCAGTTGCGGCCATGACCTCGCCCACCGAGACCGCGTGTAGCCAAATCACCCGTTGCCCGCGCACGGCCAGCCGGAGTGCCTGCGGAATTACCCCCAGGCGCCCTGCCAGCCCGGCCCGGTATCGTCCGCTGGTCGCCATGCGCACCAGCCACCACGGGGCACCCACTACGAGCGCCATTGCGAGCAACATGCTATAGACAGCTAAAACAACGGCCAGAATCACTCTTTCCCATTCCCTCGCTTTACCAGGTGCGCCAGCGAAGATGATAATCAACTTGGTGATGAACTCCCACAAAACCCTTCTGCGGCAGACCTTTCTGCTGACATCCGCTGTGTTGCTCGCCGTCAGCGCCACAGCCTTTGCGGGAGGTAAAAAGGCCCCTCCCGTGCGCTCCGCAAACCAGTATCCGGCCTTCGACACGCATCCCGCGGAACACGTCTCTATCGCCATCGATCCGTGCAACGATCCCCGGAACTGCGATTTCTTCCGCCTTCCCTATATCCGGCACTCGCTTATCCCCGTCCGCGTCATCATCACCAACGACTCGGACTCACCGCTCGACCTCAACGACGTGCGGATGCAGTTCATCACCGCCAACAACGACAAGCTGCCTGCCGCGACCCTCGACGATCTCAACCGGCGCCTCTTCAGCACCAAGCAGGCAAAGGGGACCAAGGTCCCGCTCATCCCCTTTCCGATCCATCATGCGCCGGTAGACAAAAAGATCACCGACGACGACAACGACTTCGGCTTCTCCGGCACGACCGTTGCCCCGCACTCGACGCTTGCAGGCTATCTCTTCTACGACGTCAAGGACCTCGACGACCCACCATTGAAAGATGCCGAAATCTACGTCAAGATGATCCACACCAAGGGCGGCAAGGAGCTCTTCGCCTTCTCCATCCCGTTCAATAAATGGCTCAAGGCCACCGCCACGACTTCGGCCTCAGCGGCCCCGGACAAGAAGGATGCAAAGGACTCGCAATGACAACATCGCAGCCATCGCCGCAGGTGGATGACGCAACCGCGTCCTCGAAGCTCCTCATCCGCCCTGCGACTCCTGCCGACGTGCCCGAGATGCTCGTCTTCATCCGCGAACTGGCCGAGTACGAGCGAGAGCCCGAGGCCGCCATCGCCACCGCCGAAGACCTCCTCCGCGACGGCTTCGGCGACCGGCCCGTCTTCGGCTGCCTGATCGCCGAGTGGGACGGACAGCCCGCCGCCATGGCGCTCTACTTCCACTTCTACTCCACCTGGCGCGGCAACGCCGGCATCCACCTTGAGGATCTCTTCGTCCGCCCGCAGTTTCGCCGTAAGGGAATTGCAAAGGCTCTTTTCGCCCGCCTGGCGCAGATCACGCTCGAGCGCGGAGAGCGTTTTCAGTGGCACGTCCTCGACTGGAACCAGCTCGCGATCGATTTTTATGAGTCCATGGGTGCCGGCATGTTGGGTGAGTGGCGCATTATGCGCCTCGACGGAGAGGCGCTTCAGGCCCTCGCCGGCTCAGGCACGTAACGGCCTACCAGTAGCATCTCCGGTATCCATAACCATCCCAGTAATATCGCATCCGCCAGTACGGATCGTAGGGAGTATATGCCCCATACGGATAGGGGTAAGCTCCGTAGTAGAAGGGATAGCATCTGTATCCCCACCAGCAGCGTCGGGTTAGTAAGAGGACCAGCAAAATCAGGCAAAGCATGACGACCCTCGTTGGCGCATAATCGGCAGCGTCCGGTAGAACAATACGCCCGCAACCCGGTGCCGGTTCCCTGAATCCTCCATAAGTACAGGTGCCTCAAGTACGGTACGCCGTGGGCTGAGACAATACAAAGTAGTCAGGAAAGAACCACGGAATCCATGAAGAAAATCAAAGTTATCGGCGGAGGCCTCGCCGGCCCTGAAGCCGCGCTCCAGGCCGCCTCGCTCGGCTGCGAGGTCACCCTCTACGAGATGCGCCCCGCACGCTCCACCGAAGCCCATCAAACGTCCGACTTCGCCGAGCTCGTCTGTTCGAACTCCCTCAAGTCCGAGAGCGAAAACTCCGCCCCCTGGCTGCTCAAGCAGGAGATGCGCCGTGCCAACTCCTTCCTCCTCGCCGCCGCCGACGCCTCCGCCGTTCCCGCAGGTCACGCACTCGCCGTCGACCGCATCGAGTTCTCGCGCCGCGTCGCCGAATTGATCGCTCAGCACCCACGCATTACTGTCGTCCGCGAAGAGGTGAGAATACTGGATGAGATCGCTGATGAGATCACGGTCCTCGCCTCCGGCCCGCTCACTTCACCGCCTCTCGCCGCCGAGCTGCAACGCCTCACCGGCTCCGAGCAACTCGCCTTCTACGACTCCATCGCCCCCATCGTCGACGCCAGCACCATCGACATGGACAAGGTCTACCTCGCCGCCCGCTGGGACAAAGGCACCGCCGACTACATCAACTGCCCCTTCACCAAGGAGGAGTACGAAACCTTCCTCGAAGCCCTCACCGCCGCCGAGACCGTCCCCGCCAAAGAGTGGGAGCAAATCCCCACCGCAAGCCCCAACCCCCAGAATTGTCATCCTGAGCGAAGCGCAGCGGAGCCGAAGGACCTGCATTTAAGTCCCGCCTCGAACCCCAACCCACAGCCCAGATACTTCGAAGGCTGTCTCCCCATCGAGGAAACCGCGCGCCGAGGCCGCGATACCCTTCGTTTCGGCCCCATGAAGCCCGCCGGTCTCACCAATCCCAGGACAGGGAAGTGGCCCTACGCCGTCGTCCAGTTGCGGCAGGAGAACCTCCGCGCCGACTCCTACAACCTCGTCGGCTTCCAGAACCACATGAAGTACGGGGAGCAGGCCCGCGTCCTGCGCATGATCCCCGGCCTCGAGAACGCAAAGTTCCTCCGCTACGGGCAGATCCATCGCAACACCTACGTCAACGCGCCCAGTGTGCTCACCGAAACCTTGCAGCTCAAGCAGCACCCCAACATCCTCATCGCGGGCCAGCTCAGCGGAGTCGAGGGTTACACCGAGTCCATCGCAGGCGGCCTTCTCGCGGGGCGCTTCGCCGCCGTGCTCGCGCAGGGCCGCACTCCAACCCCTGCGCCACGGCTCAGCGCCAACGGATCGCTGACCCACTACATCACCCACAGCGAGAAGAAAAACTTTCAGCCCGCCAACATCACCTTCGACCTGCTGCCGCCGCTCGAAGAGGAGCTGCGCAAAAAAATCCGCGACAAGAAGGAGCGCCACCGCATCCAGTGCGAACGCGCCCTCACCGCGTGGGAGCAGTGGTTGGATACGGCTGGATAATGTGGATCGGCAACTGTTGCTCCAAATGAGAAAGCCCGCCATGCCGGCGGGCTCATTCATTGTTTTGAAGCAAGTTTTAAGCGACGCGTTCGATCGTGACCGACTCAAGCACAACCGGGGTCTTCGGACGGTCCATACCATCGCGCGAGACCTTTGAGATCTTCTCGACGATGTCGTAGCCCTCGACCACCTCGCCGAAGATCGTGTGCTTGCCGGTGAGCCACCCCGTCGGCGCGACCGTGATGAAGAACTGCGAGCCGTTGGTGTTGGGACCGGCGTTCGCCATCGCGAGTTTGCCCTTCTCCTGGAAGCCGTGCTTCGAACCGCGCGTCTCGTCGGCGAACTTGTAGCCGGGGCCGCCCATGCCTGTGCCCTCGGGATCGCCGCCCTGGATCATGAACTCGGGAATCACACGATGGAAGATGGTGCCGTCGTACAGCTTGTCGCCCTTCTTGCTGCGGCTCTCCCAGCTCTTCGTGCCCTCGGCGAGACCGATGAAGTTCGCGACGGTCTCCGGTGCGTCCTTCTCAAACAACTCGGTGACGATGGTGCCTTCAGATGTCTTGAAGGTTGCGTAGGTTCCTGGCTTGCGTGCCATGTTGTTCTCCTTGTGATGGTGAGTAGTTGGTAGCGAGGGCCTCTCCGTCAGAGATGGGGGAGGCGAGAAATTACGGTGTTGGCGGCGCGGCCGGCGGAAGCGCAGGCTCAGGCGGCATCGGCTGCCCTTCGCGCACAATGGTGATCTTGTTGATGACCACAGGTGTAACAGGCTTGTCGTCGGCGTTGCGCGAGACCCGCGCGATCGATGCGACCAGCAGCACGCTGTGGGCGTCGCACTGCCCGAAGATCGTGTGCTTCCCGTTGAGCTGTTCGACCTGCGCCTCGGTGATGAAAAACTGCGATCCGTTTGTGTTTGGGCCGGAGTTCGCCATGGCCAGCCGGCCGGGCTCGTCGAAGGTCAACGATGGGTCAAACTCGTCTTTGAAGAAATAACCCGGGTCGCCCGTGCCGTTACCGGCCTTGTCGCCGCCCTGGATCATGAAGTTCGGGATCACGCGGTGGAACGTGGTTCCGTTGTAGAACGGCATGCCGTGCTGCTTCTTGAGCGTCGCCGGGTCGGTCCAGTCTTTTGTTCCTTCGGCCAGTCCGATAAAGTTGGCCACCGTCACCGGGGCCTGCGTGTCGTACAGCTTGCAGGTGAGGCGGCCCATCGTCGTGTCGATCACGGCCGTTGGCCCGGTAGGAACCACGGGCGGCTTCGCGTTCGAGGTCGTCGACGGTGCATCCGGCAAAGCCTGCGACGAAGCCGGGACCGTCTGCGAGGCAGGGGATGTCTGCGGAGTCTGGGCCAATGCCTGCGTGCCGAGTGCAACTGCGAGTGCGAGAAAACGAAGCGTCATGCGGAAGTTCTACTCCATAAAACAGGCTATCTCACTCGCATCGATGCGGCAATGCGACGGCAATGAGTGCATGGGAAGCCGCTATCGCCCCGGAACGATCACCGGAGGCTTCTCCTGCGCATCCTCCACGGCGCGGAAGACACGCAGCAGATTGCCGCCGAGCAGCTTCGTCATATCGGCAGCGGTGTACCCGCGGGCCATCAGCGCCGCCGTCACCTTCGGCAGATCGGCGGCCGAGTCGATCTCCGCCGGCGGAATGGGAAAGCCGTCGAAGTCCGTGCCAATACCCACGTGGTCGATGCCCGCCACCTTGATGATGTGATCGAAGTGATCGATCAACGAGTTGAATGGAGCGCGCCCAATCATCGCCGCGTACTTGCGGTCGATCTTGTCCGACGCCTCAAACGGAACGGGAAGCCCCTTGGCACTGTACTCGGCCTTGAGCGCAGCCTGTTCTTCCTGGCGTTCCGGCCTCGAGGCATTCCACGCCGCACGCCACTCTTCGTTGATAAAGGCAGGGTAGAAGTTGACCATCACTACGCCGTTGTTCTCCGCCACCGCGCGCAGCATCTCGTCGGTCAGGTTGCGCGGTGCCTCCGTCAGTGCACGCGCCGAAGAGTGCGACGCGATGATCGGCGCCTTCGTTATCTCGATCACGTCCCAGAATGTCTTGTCCGAAACGTGCGAGACGTCCACCATCATGCCCAGCCGGTTCATCTCGGCGATCACCTGTCGTCCGAACGGCGTCAGCCCGTTGTGATGCTTCACCGCCGGGTCGTTGATGTCGCCCGACGAGTCGGCCCAGTCATTGCTGTTCGACCACGTCAGTGTCATGTACCGCACGCCGAGCCGGTAGTAGTCGCGCAGCAGGCCAAGCGAGTTTTCGATGGAGTGGCCGCCCTCGATGCCCATCAGCACGCAGAACTTCCCCTCGTCATGCGCGGCGGCAATCTCATCGGCCGTCACACAAAGCGCGAGCTTGTCCGGCGCGCGGCGCACCTGCTCCAGCGTGCCATCGATCAGCTCCAGCGTGCGTCGTGCGCTGTTCTCTGCCGCGTATTGATGCGGATCGACCCATATGGAGAAGAACTGCGCGTTCAGGTTGCCCTTTCGCGCCGTCTCATAGTTCAACATGCCGCCGTTGATCGGGTCGGTGAAGTTCCACTGCTCGTCGACGAAGCGCTGCGGTGTGTCGGCGTGGGTGTCGATGACAAGGGCGCGCGCATGAACGGCGAACGCGGAGTCAGCGGTATTCTCAGGCGGCATTCTTCTTCTTTCCTGCTGCAAAGGCGACCGCGCAGAAGCGCCGTCATCGATCAGCCTTGAGAAAAATTTTAGCAAGCATTCGAGTTAGACCCACGAGCTCGCCTCACCCCACTGATCTCTTTTAGTTTAACTATTTAGAGTGTGGAACAGACCGGGTGCCCCATCTTCGGCGCAGTCTTACCGCGCCTAAGGTGGGACAATCGCGCAAAGCGCGATCCCACCCGCAACACCCCACCTTGCCCCACCCCAACCATCTCCCCTACAATCGAATATTAAATCTCCAACGGCCATCGCCTCTATTTGAGGCCCTCACCTTGGGACTTATAAAACGACATGATCAATCTCCCGGTACCCGAAGCGCTTACCTTCGACGACGTCCTCCTCGTACCTGCCTACAGCGAAGTCATCCCGACCCAGGTCTCCACGCAGACCCAGCTGACGCGGAATATCTCCCTCAACACCCCTCTGCTCTCCGCCGCCATGGACACCGTCACCGAATCGCGCCTCGCCATCGCCATGGCGCAGCAGGGAGGCATGGGTGTCGTCCACCGCAACCTCTCCATCGAGCAGCAGGCCGGCGAGATCGACAAGGTCAAGCGCTCCGAGTCCGGCATGATCGTTGACCCTGTCACCATCGCTCCCGAGGAGCCCATCGCCGCCGCGCTCGAGGTCATGCGCCGCTACAAGATCTCCGGCGTCCCCGTCACCAAAAACAAAAAGCTCGTCGGAATCCTTACCAACCGCGACCTCCGCTTCGTCTCCCGCACCGACATCCCCATCTCCGACGTGATGACCAAGGAAAACCTCATCACCGTCCCCGTCGGTACCACCCTCGAACAGGCCGAGCAGATTCTCCACAAGCACCGCGTCGAAAAACTTCTCGTCGTCAACGACAGCTATGAGCTCAAGGGCCTCATCACCGTCAAGGACATCCAGAAGAAACTCAAGTACCCCAACGCCTCCAAGGACTCCCAGGGCCGTCTCCGCGTCGCCGGGGCCATCGGCGCGACGGGCGACTTCCTCGAGCGCGCCGCCGAGCTCGTCCGCGCCCGCGTCGACGCCCTCGCCATCGACTCGGCCCACGGCCACTCCTCCCGCGTCCTCGAAGCCGTCCGCGAGTGCAAGGCCCGCTTCCCCGAGATAGACCTGATGGCCGGCAACATCGCCACCTACGAAGGCGCACTCGCGCTGATGAAGGCAGGCGCGGACGCGGTCAAGGTCGGCATCGGCCCCGGCTCCATCTGCACCACCCGCATGGTCACCGGCGCAGGCATGCCGCAGATCACCGCCATCTCCGAGGCCTTCCGCGCCGCCCGCGAGACCGGAATCCCGATCATCGCCGACGGAGGCATCAAGTACTCCGGCGACGTCACCAAGGCCATCGCCGCCGGGGCATCCGTCGTCATGATGGGTTCGCTCTTCGCCGGCGTCGATGAGTCGCCGGGCGAGACCATCCTCTACCAGGGCCGCAGCTTCAAGGCCTACCGCGGCATGGGCTCGCTATCCGCCATGGCGCAGGGATCAGGCGAGCGCTACTTCCAGGGCAAGGACGACATCTCCGACCCCTCGACCGAGCGCCACTCGCTCACCGCGCGCGAAAACGCCTCCTCCAACCGCCTCGCCAAATTCGTCCCCGAAGGCATCGAAGGCCGTGTTCCGCACCGTGGCCCGCTCGAAAGCATGGTCTACCAGCTCGTCGGCGGCCTGCGCTCCGGCATGGGATACCTCGGCTGCTCGTCCATTCCCGAGCTGCAACAGAACGCAAAGTTCATCCGCATCTCCGGAGCCGGCCTCCGCGAGAGCCACGTCCACGATGTCATCATCACCCGCGAAGCCCCCAACTACCACGTCGAGTAGAATGCTGCAGAACCGCAGAGCTGTTGTCTGTCGATTTCATTTGATGTTTGTTTGTTGTCCTGATGGATTGTCATTCCGAGCGAAGCCGAGGAATCTGCTTTCGCTCGATGAGCCACTGCATCTGGCAACTATCGTTGAATGATCGAACGAGGTACTTAATCCACGTGATATTGGCCGCAATTCGAGTTCTGTTAGTTTGCGAGATCTTCTCAGGCTTTATATTCGCTCAGACTCTCACGATCCGGCTAATCGACGGAAAATCCGGTAAGCCCATGAAGGGGCAACACATCACAGTCGCATGGGACAAGGATCAAAAAGTGTCGGTAGGTACGGTTAACGACAACGGAGTCGCACAAGTTGAAGTACTGCTGGGCGCGAAGCAATTTGCCATAATAGAAGGTCCTCGATTGGGTTCTGAGCCCAATCGAGTCGCATATCTGGATTGCAATGAATGGGCTTCCGCTCTGGTCACTGTCTCAGAAGTTATGAATAAGGGAGTAGTTCAGAAAAATAGGTGTGAGAAACAGAATTGGATTCCCCATCCTGGCGAGATCGTGTTTTGGGCTAGATATAGACCCTTGTGGGATTTTCAGTAAACGTAGATCGACGTCAAACCTGTCAATACCTTGCATATAAGTCTCTATCTCTCAATGCTTTGCGATTTGGTTAAGGCCTAAATCCAATCAGATGAAAACCTTGCGCAAAAGATAGGTAGGGGGCCTTTACGATGCCGATAGCCAGCCTGACCATCGAGATCGAAATCCCTCAGGCCCAGTCCATCAAGGACCGCCGCCAGGTCGTTCGCTCCCTCAAAGACCGTCTGCGCCACGCCTTCAACCTCGCCATCGCCGAACTGGACTCCGGCGAGGTCTGGAACCGCGCTACAATAGGAATAGCGGTTATCTCAAGCTCCAACAGCTACTTGGCTGGGCAACTGCAACAGATTGATCAGGCTGCGCATCGCATCGCCAACGGTTTGGGAGCACAGATCGTCGACTCCTGGGCCGAGACACTCTCGCAGCCGGACTGAAAGATATCCACCGTCACGGCAGGAAATCCACCGTCCAAATAAAATTAGAACGAACGGTTTGTTTTTGATATCCTCAACCGTTCACCAGGCCGAAATCACGTTATGCCAGAGCAAAGAGCCAGAGCGCATCACCGCAGTCGAGTTGCGAATACATTCTCCGAGGAGATCGGGGCCATGCTGGAGGGAGAACTCTCCGACCCGCGCATCGCTCCCAGCTACGTCACCGACGTCGTCCTCGCTCCAGGTGGAAAATCCGCCCGTATCTATGTTGCAGTGCAGGGCAGTGAAGAAGAGGAAGAGTCGACCCTCGCCGGTCTTATGACGGCGCGTGCCTACATCCGTTCGCAGCTAAGGGAGCGCATGGGGGTGAGGCATGTCCCTGACCTGACCTTTGCTATCGACCGGTCGGAGAAGATGACTGGACGGATGAACGAGCTGCTCGAGCGCATGCGCAAGCGTGAGAAAAAACCGGTACAGCCGGCCGAGGCGACTACCGGATCATGAGCATGGATGCCCCTATTGCAGCGCTGCTTGAGACCTTTCGCTCGCATCGACGCTTCCTGATTACCTCGCACGCCCGCCCCGACGGCGACGCGATCGGCTCTGTGTTGGCGATGGCTGAGATTCTCGACCAGCTCGGCAACCAGGCCACGGTCGTTCTGCTCGATCAGATACCCGCGATCTACAAGACCTTGCCCGGACTGGACAGGATTGTCCACGTAGCCGACGCCCGCGAGGTCGAACCGGATCTATCAGTCCCCGCCATCCTTCTCGAGTGCGATGGGATTCCCCGATCCGGGCTTGCCGGTCTTGAGGGCCGCTTGCTGGTCAATATCGACCACCACGCCAGCGGACGCGAGTTCGGCAGCGTCAACTGGATCGACGAGAACGCCTGCGCCGTCGCCGCGATGGTCTACCGCATTGCCGTCGCAGCGAAGGTGGAGATCACGCCCTCCATGGCGACCTGCCTCTACACGGCTGTTTTGTCGGATACGGGATCGTTTACCTACCCGAGCACCAGCGCCGACACCTTTGCCATGGCGCACGATCTTGCCGCCCATGGGGCCAGTCCCAGCCAGATTGCGCGGGACATCTACTTCTCCAACCCCGAGAGCAAGCTCCGCCTGCTGGGGACAGCTCTCGCCAATCTGAGGACTGACGGCCCTCTGGCCTGGAGCTGGGTAACGACCCTCGACATGGATCGCGCCGGGGCAGGCGCCGAGGACTGCGAGGGGGTTGTCAACTATCTCATCAGCATCGCGGGAGTCGAATCGGCAGTCTTTCTCCGCGAGCTGCCAATGCTCGACCAGTACCGCCTGAGTATTCGCAGCAAGGGCAAGGTCGACGTGGCGCAGGTCGCTGAGAGCTTTGGCGGCGGCGGTCACCGCAGCGCCAGCGGATGCACTCTCGACGGCCCTCTGACCGTCGCTACGGAGCGTATTCTGAACCAGTTGCGGACGGGACTCTGTTAGCCTTGTCTCGCTCCAATCTTGAAATGACCGATCTCCAAAAACCCGCTGGAAGCGTCGCGGTCGGTGAGCGTTCATCGGCTGGCTGGCTGCGAAGGCTCTGGAACCATCCCGATGCCGCGGTGACGCGCGAGATGCTCCTTCTGGTCCTCGTCAGCGGATTTCTTCTGCTCTACGGTCTGGTTCCTGCGTTCGGGGGCGACCAGCTTGGCCTGGTCGGAGCGGATGAGCCGCGATACGCGCAGATCGCCCGCGAGATGCTGGAGGCGCACTCCGAGGCGTGTCATGCCGTGAATGCGAAGATCGTTCCGCACAGCCTCCGGCTTGCCGACCTGAAAGCGTCTTATCACTGTCTTGAAGGCGGGACGGTGACGCCCATTCTCTACGGCCAGCCCTGGCTGGAGAAGCCGGCTCTCTACTACTGGCGCGCCATGGGCTTCTTCAAGGAGTTCGGCGTCTCCGACTGGTCGGCCCGCCTGCCCTCCTCCTCAGGCGCCTTTGCTCTTATCGTCCTGATCTTTCTGCATATGCGGCGGTTCCGTCCCGGCGGGCATCTCGATGCCGCGCTGATTACGGCCTCGTGCGTGGGAATGGTGAGTTTCTCCCGTGGAGCTTCCACCGACATGCAGCTCGCCGCGCCCTTCTGTATCGGCATGCTCGGCTGGTATGCCTGGTATGAGACCGGCAAGAAGTTCTGGCTCTTCGATCTCTATTTCTTCGGAGCGGCCGCGACCCTGGCCAAGGGCCCCGTGGCGCCCTTCCTCGCGCTTGCCATCATCCTGCTCTTCGCCGGGCTGCGGCGCGAGTGGTCGCTGCTGCGCCGCACCATCTGGCTCCCCGGAATTGCGCTTTACCTTGCCATGGTGCTGCCGTGGTTTATTGCAGTGCAGCGCCACAACCCGACCTTCTTCCGCGTCTTCTTTAAAGAGCACAACCTGGAGCGCTTCGCCACCAATCGCTACCAGCACCACCAGCCGTTCTGGTACTACGTCGCGGTGCTGGTCATCGCGCTCATGCCCTGGACGGTGGTCGCCATCCGCGCGCTCATCGACTCGATCGAAGTCTCTATCGCCGAGTGGAAGGTCAGGCACAATCCGAAGCGCTACCTCGGTCACACGCGCGCCGGCGACGCCTTCCCGGAGTTCCTGGTCCTGTGGGCACTGTTTCCCATCGTCTTCTTCTCCTTCTCCGGCTCCAAGCTGCCCGGCTACATCCTTCCCTCCATCCCGCCGCTCACCATCCTCACAGCCGACTATCTGAACCGTATTCGCCGCCAGGGCCTGCCGCGCTGGCTGCTATGGTCGCACGCGGCCATGTGCGCGGTCCCCGTCTTTGTGCTGACGCTGGCCCCTCAGCATATGAAGTACGAGACGCTGGTTCCCTCGACGGTATGGCTGGTCTCGGCGGCGGCGGCGGCGCTGTTCTTCGCGGCGCTGGTCTTCCTCATCGTTCGCCGCTGGGGACTCTCGCAGATATCGAATGCGACCCTGCTGCCGGTTGTCGCCGTGCTCGTCTTTCTGCTGGGCTTCCACGGCAGGGACCTCGACATCAACTATTCGGCGCGGCCCCTGGCCGAGGAGATCGCAAAGCAGGCCCCCGATGTAAAGGTCGTGGCCTTGCAATCGGTCAAGCGCGATATCGACTACGGGCTCGCCTTTTACCGCAACGAGCCGCTCGTGCACTACGACTCCGACGGCGTCCCCGCAGGCGAGCATGTGCTCGTCATCAAGGCGAACGAAACGGCAAGCCTGGACCACCTGCTTGCCGGCAGGGTCTACAAGCCGCTCTTTCTCTACGACTCGCAGGGGCTTGAGGTCTATCGCGTCGAGGCCCGTCCTTGAACGATCCGTGGTCTATGCGCCGCCACTGATGAGTGAGAGTCCATCCCGCCAAATCGCTCGCTCGCAGCCGTGAATTTTCCGATAATCTCTACGCAGACTTTTTTCGCGTGAAAGCTCTGCGACTCCCATGCCTGTTGCTGCCACACAAATCGAAGTCCTCGACCTGAGGCACTTCTCAGCGCGCCAGCTTCGCCCGCTGCTCGAAGGCGAGGCCCGCGTGTGGGAACAGAGGCTGCGCTGGGACTATCGCAGCTCCACCGAGCTGCTGCTGCAGTATCTGGACTCGCGCATCCTGCCCGGCTTCGTCGCACTCGATCGCGGAAAGATCTGCGGCTACACCTTCTGCGTCTACGAAGGACACAAGGCCGTGGTGGGCGACGCCTACTCCATTGCAGCCGACCCAGAGCAGGGTCTGCTGATCACCCAGATATTGCTGCACCGGCTGATCGAGCTTCTGGAGCACTCCCCGAATATCGAGCGCGTCGAGTCGCAGCTGCTTCTCTACGACTCCGGTTCCATCGACGAAAGTTTTATAGAGGCCGGGTTCGCGCGCCATCCTAGGCTGTTTATGGAATGCAACCTCAGCCGCACCATGTTGGCCGAGGCAGCCTCCACGCGGGCGCGCACCCTGCCGCCGGGCATCGAGCTTGTCGCCTGGTCCTCCACCTGCTACCAGGCGGCCGCCGAGTTGATCCACGCCTCTTATGCCGGTCACATCGACGCCGAGATCAACGACCAGTACTGCTCCCTGCACGGCTCGCTGCGTTTTCTCCACAACATCGTGCGCTTTCCCGGATGCGGCGTCTTCGATGCCACACAATCGTGGCTGCTTGTGGACCGCGCCACCGGGCATCTGATAGGAATGCTGCTCTGCTCCCGCGTTGCACCGGAGGTCGCGCACATCACGCAGCTCTGCGTCGCTCCCCAGGGACGCGGACACGGCCTGGGGCGGGTTCTGCTCGACCACGCCATGGCGCAACTGCTGCTTGCGGGATTCTCCGCCATCACGCTCACCGTCACCGAAGCAAACCGCCAGGCGGTGGAGCTGTACGCCTCATCAGGCT
Organism: Acidobacteriota bacterium; assembly: GCA_018268895.1. Taxonomy (NCBI): domain Bacteria; kingdom Pseudomonadati; phylum Acidobacteriota; species Acidobacteriota bacterium. Next base: position 169,154 of record JAFDVP010000013.1, read on the forward strand.
TCAGGGTCAGATACAGGTTCGACGCCATGGTGCTCAACCGCGGCGCCTCCTGAAAACCGAGACTATAGCTGTTTTCTAGAGCCGTTTCCTCATAGATGTAGTTCCTGCTTTCAGGGCCGAAGGCCCGCCAACATACCAGCCTGGGCCGAAGGCCCAGGCTTACAGGCCGACGATCAACCAGAGCGAAGGCGCGACAATACGTTCTCGGATATGAGCTACACCTCAAGGGAAATTGCCCTGATTGCTGTGTCTTTTTCCCAGAAGGCCTTACTCCGCCGCCCACTGCTCGTCAGCCGAAGGGCCATACAGCGCGGGCACAGGAAGATCGTTCAGCCGCAGATAAACCCCAAGCTGCGCCGTGTGGTGAATCAGGTGGTTGAAGCACATCATGCGGAAGGTCGTCGAGCGCGGCAACTCCGAGATCAGGTGCTCTCCAAAGCTGAACCTCCACTTCGCCGATAACGTTTCATCCGACGCGGCAGCGATGGCCTCGCGGCAGGCCTTCGCGCACTCGTCGAGCTGCTTCAACGCCGCCTCGCGTGTCGTGAACTCCATGGGGAAATGAGGACGTTTTGAATTCGCCATGTCCATGCCATCGTCCAGGATGATGTAGGAACCAAACAGCGGCAGCGTCGCGCAGTGTATGGCCAGTCTGCCCAGCTCCATCGATTTGTCGTGACACTTCCAATCGTTCTTCCCCTCGGGGACACGCTCCAGAGTGCGGCGTGTGTTCGAAATTTCGGCGTCGAAGTCCTGAAGAAGAAGCTCAGAGATTTTCATAGATGTCCTTTCGTAATGCAGGCGAAGGATAGCTGTGACCTGCTGACAGCATCCTGTCAGCAGAGACGATAATTTTGTTACAGCCCGGTTACGTTGTATCCGGCATCTACGTAGGTGATCTCGCCGGTAATCCCGCTCGAAAGATCGCTCGCCAGAAACAGCGCGGCGTTGCCCACCTCAAGCTGGTCGATGTTGCGATGCAGCGGCGCGCGCTCCTCAACAGCGGTAAGAATTTTGGTGAAGTCCCCGATGCCTCGCGCTGCCAGCGTCTTGATCGGTCCGGCTGAAATCGCATTCACGCGAATGTTCTTCGCGCCCAGCGAGGCCGCCAGGTAGCGTACTCCCGCCTCGAGCGAAGCCTTCGCCAGTCCCATCACGTTGTAGTTCGGGAAGACCTTCTGCGAGCCGTAGTAGGTCAGCGTCATGATGCTGCCACCCTCCGTCATCAGCGGAACCGCCGCGCGCGTGACCGCGATCAGCGTATACGAGCTTACATCGTGCGCGATGCGAAAGCCCTCGCGGCTGGTGAAGATGAAGTCGTTCTTGATCTCGTCGGGTGGAGCAAACGCAACGGCGTGCACCAGGATGTTCAGCTTCCCGTAGGTGTCCTTCAACGCGGTGAAGAGAGTGTCGATCTCGGCGTCCACGGAAAGGTCGCACTGAAAAGTCTTCGCATCGGGCAGCGACCCCGCAAGCTCGTCGGCGTCGCGCTTCAGACGCTCGTTCTGGTAGCAGATCGCAAGCGTCGCTCCCGCCTCCGACAACTTCTGGGCGATACCCCAGGCGATGCTGCGCTTATTGGCCAATCCAAAGATGACGGCGACTTTGCCCTTGAGATCGATCATGGTTCTCTTGTCCTTCTCCTGTTGGTGTTCGTTGCTAAGAATAGCAGCGCGCGGAAGCAATCGTTGGAAATGGAGCGGTTGAGTAGCATCCTGTGGATAACCAGACTTATCAAACGATAATCTTTATCGTCTTTTGCTGTATACTCAAATCCGTGGAGCAAACCTTCCGCCAACTCTGCGCCGACCACGGCATTGCCATGACGCATCAGCGTCAGGTGCTGTATCAGGTCATGCAGGGGATGGAAGGTCACCCAAGCCCGGAGGAGGTCTACGCCCGGGTGAAGAGGAAGGTGCCGGCCATCTCGCTGGCCACCGTCTACAAGAACATCCATCTCTTTGTGGAGAGCGGCATCTTCCGCAAGATGAGCGTGCACCATGGCTCCGTGCGCGTCGAGATGAACAGCAGGGAGCACCATCACATGGTCTGCTCCCGATGCAAATCCATTACCGACATCGGCGAGAAGGAGCTCGGGCTCAGTCCCGCTCGCCGCAAACTGGCCGACGGGTTCCTGGTGGAGAGGTACGCCGTCGATGTCATCGGTCTCTGCGCAAAGTGTCAGCAGACCTCGTGAATTGCCGTAGGCGGTAAGAACACTAACTGATGCAGGCAAGCAGGATGGCCCGGAAAGAGGGAAATCCCGCAACGGACTCGCTGCGCCAAAAAGCTGTATTCAACGAAGTTCATAACAAACAACAGAGAGAGGAATTAACTGACATGCTGCAAATTGGAGAGAAGTTCCCCGACTTCGAGCTCACTGCCACTGTTTCCACCGAGAAGGACGAGACCAAGGCTTTCAAAACCATCACCGGTGAGACCTACCCCGGCAAGTGGAAGCTCTTCTTCTTCTGGCCCAAGGACTTCACCTTCGTCTGCCCGACGGAGATCGCCGCCTTCGGCAAGCTGAACGGCGAGTTCGCCGACCGCGACTGCCAGGTTCTCGGCGCCAGCACCGATAACGAGTACGTCCACGCCGCATGGCGCACGCATCACGAAGACCTGAAGAACCTGCCCTTCCCCATGCTGTCGGACATCAAGCGAGACCTCAGCGGACAGCTAGGTATCCTCGACGAGAAGGCCGGCGTCGCCCAGCGCGCAACCTTCCTCGTCGATCCCGACAACATCATCCGCTTCATCTACGTCACAGACCTCTCCGTCGGCCGCAATCCGCAGGAGGTCCTCCGCGTGCTCGACGCGCTCCAGACCGACGAGCTATGCCCCTGCAACTGGCAGAAGGGCGAAGCCACGCTGGCCTAATCACAAAGGTGCAGAATACATCCGTCGAGGGCCGAAGGCCCGTAAGATACCAGCCTGGGGCGTTAGCCCCAGGTTTGGGTCCAACACAGCCGGTACGAGGGCTGAAAGCCCGCTCGATAGCTGTTGAGGGAAGAGAGAAAAATCATGTCCATGGAAGACCTGACCGGCACCCTGCCGGCCTATGCAAAAGACCTGAAGCTCAACTACTCGTCGCTGGTAAAGCAGAACACCGAGCTGACGCCACAGCAACTCTGGGGGACGGTCATCGCCTCGGCCATCGCCACCAGAAACCAGGAGCTGACGGCTGCTGCATTTGCCGAAGCCCAGGCAGCAGGTCTCAGCGCCGATGCCATCGATGCCGTCAAGGCCGCCGCGGCGATCATGGGCATGAACAACATCTACTACCGCTTCCACCACCTCACTAAGAACGAGAAGTACGCCACGCTGCCGTCGCGTCTGCGCATGAACGTCCTGCGCGGCCACAAGGTTGATCACGTTGACTTCGAACTCTGGTGCCTGGTCGTCAGCGCCGTCAACGCCTGCGACAAGTGCGTCGACTCGCACGAGCGCGTGCTGCGCGAAAAGGGAGCAACCGAGGAACTGATCAACGCAGCCATCCGCGTCACCTCCGTCATTCACGCCATCGGCGTCGTGCTCGACTCCGAGAAGGCCGCACCCACACCGGTAGAAGCTGTCGCATAAATCTGTCGTTCGGACGAAGGCAAAAGGCACAGCATAAGCCGTGCCTTTTGCTTTGCGCCTCGCCAGGATATTGTCATCCTGAGCGAAGGGTTCGCGCTTTTGCGAACCCGCAGTCGAAGGACCTGTATTAGTGGCTGCTGGCCGGAGAGCTCGTCTGGGGATTTCCTCCCGCATTCCACTCCGGTTTGAAGTTCGAATCCGCCAGCCAGCGTATCGGGCCCGCCATCGATTGAATCGCGTTCGTCATGTGTGCGAAGTCGATCGTCCGCACCTCGTCCGACACCTGGTGGTAGTCGTGGTGCAGCCCAAAGCTCGAGACCGTATGCGCGACAATCCCCTTGAGCGCGAGAGCATAGTTGTCCGAGCGCTGGAAGAAGTGCTCCTTCGGGTGAGGGTCGTTGACCAGGTGCGCTCCGTGCTTTGCCAGCTCCGGGCCCAGGTTCGACCGGTCGAAGCCCGTGAGCCACAGCGTTCCGGCAGGCACAGCGGAGTCCGGCCGGCCGATCATCTCAAACTCGAGGTTAGCCACGATACTCGTCAAGGGAACCGGCGGGTGCGCCAGAAAAGCGGCATTGCCGAAGCCCCCGATCTCCTCCGAGCCGAACAGCGCGAAGACGATCGTGCGCTTCGGACGCGGCCCGGACGCCAGCATGTGCGCAAGCGCCAGCACGGCGGTCGTGCCGGAGGCATCGTCGTCGGCGCCGTTATAGATGGTGTCGCCCGTTCCCGAAGCCGCCATGCCCAGGTGATCGAGATGCGCCGTCAGCAGAATCGTCTGCTCCGGCGCGGAGCTGCCGCGAAGGATGGCCACCGCGTTCCAAGTCTCCTTGCGCGGCACATCTTCAAACTTCGACAAACGCTGTTGCAGCCGCGCCGGCAGGGGGCTGGGCAGCGCGGCTTTTTGAACGAACGTCCCACTGTCGCCACCCGGCTCAAGGCCCAGCGCCTCGAACTGCGCGGCGGCAAACATTGCGGCCAGGTGTTCATCGCGCGTCGCCGAGCCGCGCCCGTGCATCTCATCCGAGGCCAGAAAATCCATGTCGGCCCTCACCTCGTTCTCAAGTGACGAAGTTGCGGGTGCCGTTTTCGCCTGTGCGCCGTCGAATGAATGAGCCAACTGCGGTTCAATCGCAGATACGACGAAGAGAAAAGTGAAGGCGCCGAGAAGGCGCAAGGGTTTTTCTGAAAGCATGCCGCCGATTATAGAAGAGGATATTGTTGGGAGATGGCCGAAGTGACGTTGTCAGCAAATCAGCCGCACGACCGGGATAAGCGCCGCAAACCGGCAGCAATCTTCTCTATTGCCATCGTGACATTGGCCATCGCGCTTACAGGCTGCGGACAGTTCTTCATCCCGCCAACCGGTGGCGGTGGCACCACTGGTAGCAACCGCGTCTACGTTGCAAACTCGGCGACCAACTCGCTCTCCGGCTTCACCATCGGTACGGCTGCACTCTCCGCGGTCTCCGGTTCGCCGCTCTCGCTCGGATACGTTCCCATCGCTGCCGCCGTTACGCCGAACAATAACTTCATCTACGTCGCTGGACCGGGTGCGATTTACATGTATACGATCAGCTCCGATGGCTCGTTGAGTGCACCCAGCTCAGGCGCGGCCGTGGCGGCTGTCAATGTCGTCTCGCTCGATGTCTCGCCCGATGGCCAGTGGCTCTTTGGGCTCGACAATACGCAGACCGTGCTCGATCAGTTCCAGATCAACTCCTCCACCGGAGCCTTGTCCGTAGTCGCCGCAACCCCTTACTCGGCTTCAACCGGAACGGTTGTACCCAAACAGGTCAAGGTTTCGCCCACCGGAAACCTGGTGTTTATCGCGCTAGGGACGGCAGGCGATATCGTCTTCACCCTCAACACAAGCACCGGCGCAGTCGTCAACAGCCAGTACCTCAAGCCGGCCGATACCACCAGCGACAATGCGCTGGCCATCAACAGCACCGGGGCATACCTCTACATAGCGCGCAGCGGCACCAACGGAGGCCTCGGCGTCTACACGATCGGTGCAGGCGGAGTTCTCAACTCTATCGCTGGTTCACCCTTCGCTGCCGGTAACCAGCCCAGCTCCGTCGTCATCGATTCGACAGGCAAGTACGTCTACGTGGCCAACCGTGGCGATAGCAACATCTCCGGCTACTCTATCGGAACCGGCTCGTCCCTCACTGCTCTCAGCGGGTCACCATATGCCAGCGGAACGGGCGTCACTTCGCTCGGCGTCGACAAGAGCGGCAAGTACCTCCTCGCGGGAGCGAACGGCGGAAGCCCCGATCTCTCCATGTACAGCTACGACGCGACAACGCTCGGCAAGCTGAACCTCGCAACCAGCACGACGTCCGGCACGCAACCCGCCGGCGTCATTGCCATCGCGCTCACGCACTGATTCATGTGCAAAGGTAATTAGCGAGATAACGCATCGCTGAATTTGCGCTGCATAGGCGCAGCGGCTTCTGAATCGCCGGTAAAATGAACGATAAGCCTTCTTCAGGCCGCGGAGCTCAGGGCCATTTCGTCTTCACGACAGACCGGCAGGGTAGTCAGGACCGCGCGAAGCCTTGTGCTCGGTCTCGGTCTTGCGTTCAGTCTCGCGCTCGCCAACGGATGTTCAAAGCTGCGTCCCAAACCTCCCGCGCAATACGTCTACGTCACCGCCAAGCAGACCTACCTTCGCGATCGCGTCGCCGCCGTCTCCAACCGCACCGGCACGGTGACGAACGGCGATAAGCTCGAGGTGCTCGAGCGCGGGCGCCGCTTCTTCAAAGTGCAAACCTCCAAAGGCGAGCAGGGTTGGATCGAGGAGAAGGCCGTTGCGACGCAAGACATCTTCGACCAGTTCGAGGCCCTTAAGCAGCAGCACAAGGATGACCCCTCCGTCGCCAGCGGCGTCGTCCGCGACGATGTCTACATGCACTCCAGCCCAGGGCGCGACACCGAGCGACTCTTTCGTCTGTCCGAAGGCGAAAAGCTGAAGCTGCTGCGCCGCGCCACTCTGCCCAAGCCTCTTCCTCCAGGCCAGCGCGCGCCTAAGCCTGCCGCTCCCGAAGCAAAGACTGGAGACAAAAACGCGCCACAAGCTGAAGCGCCTCCGCCGCCCGTCATGGAAGACTGGTGGCTCGTGCGCGACTCCAAAGGAGACACCGGCTGGCTCTACAGCCGCATGATGGACGTCGATGTGCCCGATGCCATCACGCGCTACTCCGAGGGCCAGCGCATCGTCGGCGCCTACGTCCTCACCACCGTCAACGACGCCGAGGCACCGCAGGACGACAAGAACATCCCCATCTATGTCACCGTCGTCAGCCCCTACAAGGCGGGACTGCCCTACGACTTCGACCAGGTGCGCGTCTTTACCTGGAACATCAAGAAGCACCGCTACGAGACCGGCTTCCGTGAGCGCAATATCGAGGGCTATCTTCCGGTTGAGATTAAGATGGCTGCCGACCCCTACAGCAAGGCGCCCGCGGGCATGGCGGCAGCCCCGACCTTCAGCTACCGCGTGCTCTCCGCCGAAGCCGGGCCCGTCATTCCCGACCCCGTCACCGGCGCGATAGTTCCGGGAAAGACCAACTTGAAGACCTACCGGCTCGAAGGAAACCTCGTCCGCCGCGTCATCGAACCCGGCGCCACGGCGCCGATGGACGCCCACCCCGAACCCGTAGCCGGCAAGAAGAAAAAAGCCGCTGCTCCAGCAAAGAAAAGACGCCGTTAGTACCTGCGAAGCCCTTTCGAGCGAGACATTCAACTATTACGGTTTGTCATCCTGAGCAAAGCGGCGCAGCCGCGAAGTCGAAGGACTTGCATTTTGCAGGATGCCAATATAGAGGTCAGGCCCAGCGGTGCCTTCGACCAGGGCCCTATCTTCGACCGCGAAGCGGTCTAAGGTGGGAGAAGCGCCACGGACCCTCAGGCGTAGAACCTGCGCACCGCATCCACCACAACCTGCTGCTCGTCCTCCCGCAACTCGGGAAACATCGGCAGCGACAGCACCTCTTCCGCAGCCCGCTCCGTAACAGGGAAGTCGCCCTTCTTATACCCAAGCTCTGCAAGGCTCTGCTGCAGATGCAGCGGCAGCGGATAGTAGATCTCGCTGCCGATCCTGCGGGAGCTGAGATACTCGCGCAGCGCGTCGCGCCTTGGTGCGCGGATAGTGTACTGGTGAAACACATGCACGCCGCGCGCATCGCGAATGGGCAGCACCAGGCCTTCAGCCGTCGTCGAAGCGGCCAGGCACGCTGTGCGAAACAGTTCGTCGTAGCGTGCGGCCAGGCTGCGCCGCCGCTCGTTCCACTCAGCCACATAGCGCAGCTTCACTTCAAGCACTGCGGCTTGTATCGCATCCAGCCGCGAGTTCCAGCCCACCTCATCGTGGAAGTAGCGCCGCCGCATTCCATGCGCGCGCAGCATACGCGTGCGCTCGTCCAGGCTGGCCGACTGCGTCGTCAGCATTCCCGCATCCCCCATCGCGCTCAGGTTCTTCGTCGGATAGAAGCTGAAGGCGGCGATGTCGCCCAGACCACCTGCCATCACTCCGCGCCACGATGCGCCAAAGGCCTGTGCGGCATCTTCAATCAGCAGCAGGTTGCGGCGCTGCTTCAATGCGGTAAAGGCGTCCCAGTCGGCGCACTGGCCATACAGATGCACCGGCATGACCGCCTTCACAACCGTCCCGCGATGCCGTTCGATGGCTTCGTTCACAGCATCCGCCGACAGGTTGAAGGTGTCCGCGTCGATATCGGCAAGCAGGGGCTGTGCACCAGCCCGCAGTACCGAGCTGGCCGTGGCGAAGAAGCTGAACGGCGTCGTGACCACAGCATCGCCCGGTCCGACACCGGTCGCCGCCAGCGCCAGCCAAAGCGCCTCGGTGCCGCTCGAGCAGCCCGCCGCATACGCTACATGCAGGGCCTCCGCCGCCGCGCGCTCAAACGACTCCACTGCCGGGCCGAGGATGAACTGCTGCGAATCGCATACTCGCGCGATCGCTGCCAGAATCTCTTCACGCATACCGGCAAACTGACGGGCGAAGTCAAGCATCTGAACGGGTTGGGAGGTCTCAGTCACACTTGTGATGGTAAATCGGACTCCGGCGTCGTGGGTTCGATGGGGCTATTGAAGGGTATGGCTTCAGTTACGCCGCAATTTCTCTGGGAGAAGGTGCAGTCAAATCCTGTAGTCAGCTCTCTGTTGGAACTGACCACTTTTGAACAGCGTCATACAGCGCTCACATTCTGGAGCCTTTTGCGGGGATAGTACGTCTAACCATGCAACCAGGGGATTTGTGCGCTTGCCCCGGTTGAAAATTGCAGAGGATGCTCGTATTGTTGACCTCTTGGCTTCGGACGCGGCAGCTTCTCCGCGAATGCTCGACTGGAGTGCCATGCAGTACAGCAGTATCGCTAACTTTTACGGATTTTTAAAAAGAAGGAGATCGGCACCATGGAATCAAAGCCGGCACAGAACATTCAGGACACTTTTCTCAATACCGTCCGCAAGGACAAGAGCCCGATCACAATTTATCTGGTGAGCGGAGTGAAGCTTACGGGAAAGATTCGCTCCTTCGACAAGTATTCGGTCCTCCTCGAAAACAATAGTCAGGAACAGTTGATCTTTAAGCACGCTATCTCGACGGTGGTAAGCGGCCGCATGGGAGGCCACGGAGAGGTGAAGAGCGAGTTCCGCTCCAGCCAGTCCACTGTAGCTGCTCCCGCTGCTGCCGCGGCCCATGTACCCGAGGTGGCTGGCGTCACCGGCCGGTAAGCCTGGGGCACGCACGTTTGATGGGATTGAAGAGGGTGTGAAGATCGCTTCGGTGAAAACTTCAAACGCCTCCAGGCGCACCCTGGTCGAAGCGCAACAGGCTTCGAGCTCGCGCGTTCAAGGTGTCTCTGCGCCCACGGAGCGCGCTGTCCTGGTCGCCGTGGAGTTTACAGGCGACCGCAAGAAACTGACGGCTGCCGCCGCGGAGGCGCGCAGGGCGGCGGCCGTTCTCGCTGCCTCCGAAGCCGAAGCCGCCGATCTCGCAACGCCCTCCGTCTCTCACCACGCCGGGCTCGACTTCGACGCCTCTCTCGCTGAATTTGAAGAGCTGGCACGAAGCGCAGGCGCCGAGATCGCAGCCACGTTAATCCAGCGGCGCGCCCGCCCCGATCCTGCTACGCTCGTCGGTCAGGGCAAGCTCGATGAGATCGCCGGAGTCACCGCCTCCACCGGGGCGGACCTCGTCCTCTTCGACCACGACCTGACCCCCTCGCAGTTGCGCAATCTCGAGGCGCGGCTCGACGTCCGCGTCATCGACCGGACGCAGTTGATCCTCGACATCTTCGCCCGCCACGCCCGCACCCGTGAGGGCCAGCTCCAGGTCGAACTCGCGCAGCTTGAGTACCAGCTTCCCCGCCTCGCCGGGCGAGGCAAGTCGATGAGTCAGCTGGGCGGCGGCATTGGCACGCGAGGCCCCGGCGAGACCCAGCTCGAGACCGACCGCCGCAAGATCAACCTCCGCATCGACCACGTCAAGCAGCAGCTTGAGTCCGTGCGCCGCATCCGCCGCCAACAGCGTCAGCGCCGCGAAGCTGTGCCCGTACCCGTCGTCGCCCTCGTCGGCTACACCAACGCAGGCAAGAGCACGCTCTTCAACGCCCTCACCGGCGCTGGCGTGCTTGAGTCCTCGCGCATGTTCGCCACGCTCGACCCCAAGCTCCGCCAGCTTCAGCTTCCATCACGTCGCAAAGTGCTTCTGTCCGACACTGTCGGCTTCATCCGCAATCTGCCGCACACCCTCGTCACCAGCTTCCGCGCCACACTCGAAGAGGTCGAGCGCGCCGAACTGCTCCTCCACGTCCGCGATGCTTCAAGTCCACTTCTCGATGAGCAGAAGGCGCAGGTTGAGCGCGTCCTCTCCGAGTTGGACACCGCCGGAAAGCCCGTCGTCGAGGTCATGAACAAGATCGACCTGCTGAATGAAAAAGACAGGCACGCGCTCGGCAACAAAGACCGCGTCCCTGTCTCGGGACTCGCGAATATCGGTCTGGACGACCTGCTCCGCGCCATCGACGACAGCCTGGTCGCCGACCCCGTCATCGAGATGGAGTTCCGCCTGCCGCAGTCCGAAGGAGCCGTAATCGCCGCACTGGAGGCCGGTGCCGTTGCCCTCGCCAAGCGGTTCGAGGGCAATCTCGTCTATCTCACCGCGCGAGGACCATCTTCGCTGCTCAACCGCTACCGCCGCTTCCGAACAACCGCTGCCCCCCATACCTTGTCATCCTGAGCGAAGCGACCAAAGGGAGCGCAGTCGAAGGACCTGCATCTTCCACGCAAACCGGATATCCCATAATCTGGCGGTCGTATCGCCGGATGCGGGACATTCGCGCAACGCGCGTACCTTCCAACCAGCCCGCATCTCCACGCAGGCAAACCAGCAACTTTGTCGGAGATTGAACCGGGAAGTGGACGATGAAAATCCATTCTTAACTACCATAGGCCGCCTGAGGGGGAGCGGAGGTGGTGTCCCCGGTCACGCGACCTATGTGACCCAGAAAATAGGGTCCGGGTGGTACCTACCAGTCTACGAGTTTCAGGCATAAAGTCAAAGATTCGTCACCTGCAAAAGCACTGCTCGAATATCGCACCATATGCCCGTTTATCGACGGGATTGTGTTTGACACTCCCGCGAATGCTTTGCTAAAACAAGATGTACCGCAATCTACAAACTGGCCAAAAACCGGAACGCTTTGAATGACTTTGCGCTGTTAGACCACTGGAAAGACAGCTTCTGAGCGGGCCTCCAGGCCGTACCCCTGCATGGACGTGATATTCAAACAACTCGGTGAACTTGTGCTCGGCTCTGTGCCGACGATGGTCCTTTTCATTCTGCTGGTCGTCGCCTATGGCGTCCTTGTGCGCCGTCCGCTCGACCGTGTCCTCGCCGACCGCCGCGCCCGCACGACAGGGGCTGTAGAGCAGGCCAAAGGCGCCATCGCCGCGGCAGAGGCCGAGACCTCCGCTTACGAAGAAAAACTGCGTAAAGCCAAGGCCGAGATCTTCGCCATGCGCGACGGCAAGGTGAAGCAGTGGAACGCCGAGCGCGACGCCGCCCTCGAGCAGGCGCGCCAGGGTGCGCAGGAGCGCGTCCGTGGAGCGAAGCAGGGAATCGAGCAAAGTGTGGCCGATGCGCGTATCCAGATTGAGGCTGCCAGCGTCGAGCTAAGCTCGCGCGTACTCGCGGCGGTCCTTCCCGCGCAGGTTGCCACGGAGGTGACGCGATGAAGCTCCGGCTGAAGCGCCTCCTTCCAGTCTTCGTTGTGGCAGTGCTGTTCGCTGCAGTCCCGGGCGAGCGTGCCGCTGCCCAGACCCCCGTCGTCCTTGCTCAGGCTGGTTACGAGAGCACTCCCGAGGCGAACTCCGCCGCGAAGGAGAAGCAGGAAGAGGACGAGAACGACGCGTACCGCCACTCGGCTGCCGTGAAGGCGATTGGAGCCAAACTCGGCCTCGACGCAGAGCAGGCGGCGACGGCGTTCACTGTCCTGAACTTTGCCGTCCTCGCGATCCTCGTTGGCTGGTTCCTGGCGAAATCGCTCCCCAAGACCTTCCGCGCCCGCAACGAGGCGATCCAGAAGCATCTCGTCGAGGCGCGCGCCGCCTCGCACGAAGCCAAAACGCGCCTGAGCGGTGTTGAAGCCCGCCTGGGCAAGCTCGATGAGCAGATCGCCACGCTCCGTGCGCAGGCCGAGAAAGATGCCATTGCCGACGAGCAGCGCATCAAGGCCTCCGTCGAAGAAGAGAAGCACAAGATACTCTCCGCCGCCGAGCAGGAGATCGCCGCCGCTACCGCCAACGCGCGCCGCCAGATTCAGCAGTACGCCGCCGATCTCGCGATCGACCAGGCAGCGAAGAAGCTCGTCGTCTCCGCCGAGACCGACCGTCTTCTCGTGCAGGACTTCGCCCGGCGCCTCGTCGGTGACGACGCCAAGGGAGGGCAGAACTGATGTCGGTCATTGCGCTCCGTTACGCCCACGCCTTCTCCGCGGTCGTCCAGTCGCAGAAGATCGACTCCGCCGCCGCGCAGCAGCAGTTGCGCGACTTCAGCGGCACCTTTGCCGGCAGCCGCGAGCTTCGCGACGTCCTGATGAACCCCGCGATCGCCGGCGACCAGAAGCTCAAGGTGCTCGACGCCCTCGCCGCGAAGATCGGTATGATGCCGCAGGTTCGCAACTTCGTCGCCGTCATCATGGACCATCAGCGGCTGGCCGAGCTCAACGACATCCTCGAGGAGTACCATGCAGTCGCCGACGAAGAGTCGGGGCTGGCCGAGGCGGAGATTACCAGCGCGCACGTCCTCGAGGGCGCCGATCGCGCGGAGCTTGAGGCGCAGGTGGCAAAGCTGGCCGGTGGCAGGGTTCGCGCCACCTACCGGCAGGACCCCTCGCTGCTGGGCGGCGCAATCGTGCGTATCGGTTCGACCGTCTATGACGGCTCCCTGCGCGCGCAGCTTCAGCAGTTGAAACAAAGGCTTGTCGGCGCATAAGGTTCAAGGCTGCGCTGAAGTTTCAGAAGCAAACAAGATCGATACGACGTACCGCAGAAGGAAGACATGGCACAGATCAACGCAGGTGAGATTACAGAGCTGCTTCGCCAGCAGATTGAGAACTACGAGCAGAAGATCCAGGTCGACGAGGTCGGCACCATCATCTCGCTCGGCGACGGTATCGCTCGCGTGCACGGCCTCGACAAGGTCATGGCCGGCGAGCTGATCGAGTTCCCCCACAACGTGGCCGGCCTCGCCATGAACCTGGACGAAGACCAGGTCGGCGCCGTGCTCCTCGGCGACTACACCGAGCTCAAGGAAGGCGACCAGGTCAAGCGTACCGGACGCATCATGTCCGTGCCCGTCGGCGAGGCCATGATCGGCCGCGTCGTCAACGCGCTTGGCCAGCCCATCGACGACAAGGGACCCATCAACACCGACCAGTTCCTCCCCGTCGAGCGCCTCGCTCCCGGCGTCATCGCGCGCCAGTCGGTGCGCGAGCCCATGGCAACCGGCATCAAGGCCATCGACACCATGATCCCGATCGGCCGCGGCCAGCGCGAGCTGATCATCGGCGATCGTCAGACCGGCAAGACCGCCATCGCGCTCGACACCATCATCAACTCGGCGAAGAACAACCTCATCTGCATCTACTGCGCCATCGGCCAGAAGCGCTCGTCGGTCGCGCAGGTCGTGCAGACGCTGGAAGAGAACGGCGCGCTGCCCTACACCATCATCGTCGCCGCCACGGCGTCGGAGCCCGCGCCGATGCAGTATCTCGCGCCCTTCGCAGCGACCGCCATTGGCGAGTACTTCCGCGACAACGGCAAGCACGCCCTGGTGATCTACGACGACCTCTCCAAGCACGCCGCCAGCTATCGCGAGATCTCGCTGCTCCTCCGCCGTCCCCCGGGACGCGAGGCCTACCCCGGCGACGTCTTCTATCTTCACTCGCGTCTGCTCGAGCGCAGCTCCAAGCTCTCCGACGAGAACGGCGGAGGTTCGCTCACCGCGCTCCCGATCATCGAGACCCAGGCCGGCGACGTCTCGGCTTACATTCCGACCAACGTCATCTCGATCACCGACGGCCAGATCTTCCTCGAGACCGACCTCTTCAACTCGGGCGTCCGTCCCGCCGTCAACGTCGGGCTTTCCGTCTCGCGTGTAGGCTTCTCGGCGGCCGTCAAGGCGACCAAGCAGGTCGGCGCGACGCTGAAGCTCGACCTCGCGCAGTACCGCGAGCTCGCCGCCTTCGCGCAGTTCGGCTCCGACCTCGACCCGGTGACGCAGCGTCAGCTCAACCGCGGCCAGCGCCTCACCGAGCTGTTGAAGCAGCCGCAGTTCCGCCCGCTCCCGTTCGAAAACCAGGTGGCGATCATCTTCGCCGGCGTCAACGGCCTGCTCGACGACGTCGCCGTCGCCGACCTGCGCGCCTTCGAGGACGGGCTCTATCCCTATCTCGAGTCGACCGGCTCCGTGCTCAAGGACATCGTCGCCAAGAAGCAGATCGACGACGACATCAAGGGCCGCCTCACCCAGTCCATCAAGGACTACAAGGCCGACTTCCTCGCCGCGCGCAAGGAGAAAGAGGCGGCTGCGGCCCGGTAAACCATGGCAAACGTACTCGATCTACGGCGTCGCATACGCAGCGTGAAGAACACGCGCCAGATCACCAAGGCCATGAAGATGGTCTCGGCGGCCAGGCTGCGCCGCGCCCAGGAGCGCGCGTTGCAGGCGCGTCCCTACGCGCAGATGATCTCGAACGTGCTCGAGTCGCTGGTGCGCCGCGCCGACCAGACCGACGTCATGCACCCTCTGCTGGTCGAGCGCGAGGAGAAGAACGTCCTCGTCCTCGTCATCGCCGGCGAAAAGGGATTCGCGGGAGCCTTCAACTCGAACATCGCCAAGGCGGCGCAGTCGTTCATCGCCGACCGTCGCGGCAAGGGCCAGAACGTCGACATCGAGACGGTCGGCCGCAAGGCGCGCGACCTGGTGGCGAAGCGCTACACCGCCGCCGTCTACGAAAAGAAGGAAGAGCGCTACGACAACGACCTCGCCACGCACTATGAGGTCATCCGTCACCGCGCCCAGCCCATCGAGGTCACCGGCGACCACGCCACCGTCCTCCAGCGCGTCGACATCGACGACGTCAGCGGCATCGCGCGCTCGATCGTCGACCGTTACACGCGCGCCGAGATCGACTCGGTCTACCTCGTCTACAACGAGTTCAAGTCCGTCATCGCCCAGCGCGTCGTCGTCGAAAAGCTCCTCCCCATCCGCAAGCTCGGCTCGCACGAGATCACGGTGGCCGAGGAGATGACCGAGGAGCAGAAGGAAGCCGCCGGCCACGCAGCAAAAACCGCCGGCGTCAGCCTGACGACCCCCGAGGAGTCCGTCGTCGAATCCGAGGCGAAGAAGTTCGGTACCGCCGAGGTGGATTACATCTTCGATCAGAAGCCGGAGCGTCTGTTCCGTCACCTGATGCCGCGCTACGTCACCACGCAGATCTTCCACGCCCTGCTGGAGTCGGTCGCCTCCGAGCACGCCGCACGCATGACCGCGATGGACTCTGCAACCAACAACGCAGGCGACATGATCGACGCGTACACGCTACAGATGAACCGTGTTCGCCAGGCAGCGATCACAAAGGAAATTATCGAGATTGTGAGCGGAGCAGCAGCTTTGTAACGGTTGTTAAGGGCGCGGCTGGTAGCCCAGGGCTTTAGCCTTGGGTCTCCGTGCCGAAGAAGCAGAGGGAACAACGGGGCTTGCCCCTGAGGTTTTGAAGTTCAGCTTCGTAAAGAAGTACCTGAAGATTTTTTGAAGTTCAGCAGTAAGAAGGTTTTGAAAGTTTAGCTTCTAGGTAGGCCAGGGCTTCAGCCCTGGCATTCTCGGGGCGCAAAAGAAAACGGGGCTTTAGCCCCTGGGGTATCCAAGGATACCCGCAGAAGTTCAGGAACACAGAGAGACCTATGGCAGAGAACATTGGAAAAGTAATCTCAATCAGCGGCCCGGCCGTCGACATTCAGTTCGAAGAGTCGAAGATGCCGGCCATCTACCAGGCCGTTCGCATCGTCAGCGAAGGCTTCAACGTGCCCGCTCCCATGGACGTCGTCGTTGAGGTGCAGCAGCATCTCGGCGAGGGCCGCGTGCGCTGCATCGCCATGGTGGCCACCGAAGGTCTTGTCCGCGGCATGAAGGCCATCGACACCGGCGCTCCCATCTCGGTGCCC
The DNA here is from genome assembly GCA_018268895.1 of Acidobacteriota bacterium. Taxonomy (NCBI): domain Bacteria; kingdom Pseudomonadati; phylum Acidobacteriota; species Acidobacteriota bacterium. The sequence goes on from JAFDVP010000013.1 coordinate 185,492, forward strand.
GTGGGCCGCGAGACGCTCGGCCGCGTGCTCAACGTGCTCGGCGAGCCCGTCGACGAGCTCGGTCCCGTCAACGCGAAGAAGCGCATGCCTATCCACCGGCAGGCCCCCGCGTTCGACGAGCAGTCGACGAGCGAAGAGATGTTCGAGACTGGCATCAAGGTCATCGACCTCATCCAGCCGTTCTTGAAGGGCGGAAAGATCGGCCTCTTCGGCGGCGCAGGCGTCGGCAAGACCGTCGTCATTCAGGAGCTCATCAACAACGTCGCCTCCAAGCACGGCGGCTTCTCGGTCTTCGCAGGCGTCGGCGAGCGCACCCGCGAGGGCAACGACCTCTGGCACGAGTTCCAGGAGTCGGGCGTCATCGATCCCAGGGACTACAACAAGTCCAAGGCCGCGCTGATCTACGGCCAGATGACCGAGCCGCCGGGAGCACGTCTCCGCGTCGCGCTCACCGGCCTCACCGTCGCCGAGCACTTCCGTGACGAAGAGGGCGCAGACACGCTGCTCTTCATCGACAACATCTTCCGCTTCACGCAGGCCGGCTCCGAGGTCTCCACGCTGCTCGGCCGTATGCCTTCGGCCGTGGGTTACCAGCCGAACCTCGCGACCGAGATGGGTGAGCTCCAGGAGCGCATCACCTCCACCAAGAAGGGTTCTGTGACCTCGGTGCAGGCCGTCTACGTTCCCGCCGACGACCTTACCGACCCGGCGCCCGCGACGACCTTCGCCCACCTCGACGCCACCACCGTGCTCTCGCGTCCGCTGTCCGAGCTTGGCATCTACCCGGCCGTCGACCCGCTGGCCTCGACCTCGCGTATTCTTTCGCCTCGCGTCGTCGGCCAGGAGCACTACGACGTTGCCCAGGGCGTGAAGAAGATCCTGCAACGCTACAAGGACCTTCAGGACATCATCGCTATCCTCGGCATCGACGAGCTCTCGGAAGAGGACAAGATCACCGTGGCGCGCGCAAGAAAAGTCCAGCGCTTCCTCTCGCAGCCCTTCCACGTCGCCGAGATCTTCACCGGCATCCCCGGCGCTTACGTCAAGGTCGAGGACACCATCCGCTCCTTCAAGGAGATCATCGAGGGCAAGCACGACAGCATCCCCGAGCAGGCCTTCTACCTGAAGGGTGGCATCGAGGACGTCCTCGCCGCCGCCGAGAAGATGAAGCAGACCGTCTAACGATCGACGTTGGCGGCCGTCGCATGGCCGCCAGCTACGTTTCGCAGTTGTTGCACTTTTGAAGTCGCATCTTTGAAGTTGTTGCATCTTTAGGAGTCATTGCATCTTTAGAAGTTGTTGCAACGTTCGAGCATTGCTTTGATGGAGTTGTTGCTTCCAGGAATGCCAAGGCTTCAGCCTTGGCATTCTCTGGGGCCATCGAAGAAAAATGGGGCTTTAGCCCCTGGGGTTTCAAAACTGTTTTGTTAAGGGCACGGCTGGCAGCCCAGGGTTTTCGCCTTGGGTCTCCGTCCCGCAAAGAATCAAGCAAGAAAGGGGCTTTAGCCCCTGAGGTCCAAGATGGCTGAACAAAACCAATCCGGACTCCTCGCCGTCCGTCTCGTCACACCGGACCGCGTCCTCCTGGACGCGACCGCCGAGGCCGTCGAGCTTCCGTCGATGTCGGGCTACCTCGAGGCCCTCTACGGCCACGCACCGCTGCTCGCCGAGCTGAGCGCGGGGGAAGTCCGCCTGCACGGCGGCACCTCTGGCGACCAGAAATTCTTCGTCGCCTGGGGATTCGTCGAGGTGCTCCCGGAGCGTGTCACCATCCTCGCCGAGACGGCCATGCACCCCAACGAGATCAATGTCGCCGAGGCGAAGGAGGAGCTCGCCGAGGGCGAGAAGCTCTGGAACGAGGCCGGCGACGACGGCCAGAAGTACGACGAGGCCAACGCCATCACTCGCCAGGCAGAGGAGAAGATCGCCTCCGCCGAGCGCAACGGCCACTAGATTTCCCTGTTATACCTTTCCTTTCGAGAAGCCGCCCCTCACCGGGCGGCTCTTTTTTCTCGATAAAGGAAGCGCTGCCGCTAATGCGTGGGATGAACTCCATCTCACCCCGCCACGGTTTGTACTCTCACTTATTTGTCATCCTGAGCGGAGCTCGAACCTTATAACTCTCACTTATTTGTCATCCTGAGCGGAGCGTAGCGAAGTCGAAGGACCTGCATTTTGCATCGCTCGCCCGCCGCTGAATAGGCAGGCCCGCGTGTCATTCCGAGCGTAGCCGGGCAATCCCCGTATTCTGCCGAAGCAGCGATCCTCTCTCATTTTGGTAAGCGCCAATAACCGATTCCGCACCTCCGCTCTCAAGTCGTCCCCTCCCGCGCCGATAGGTGCGGGTAAGGACGGCACCTCACATGAAACCGCAGAGCAATCTTGCAGGCGCACTCGTCATCGCAATATCAGTCTTCTCAGCCTCGGCGCAGACACCAAACAGCCGAGACCCGCTCGTCGCTTCAACCGGCGTGCCGTCGCGCTTTATAACGGAGAGCCGCGACGCGTCGGCCGAAGCGGTCATCCGCCCGATGCCCGCCAGCCCCCCACGCACCTGGAGACCCTTCGCAACTCTCGGCATGGCCGCGCACGCCGGAATCAACGGGGCGGGGTTCGACGTCGCGGTTCCCGTAGCGCATAAGCTGAATGTTCGCGCGGGCGCGGACTTCTTCAGCTACTCGTTCTCCTTCCAGGAGGAGGGCGCGGACATCGGCGCCGCCTTTCGCCTGCGCTCCGGCCACGCGTCGCTCGACTGGTTTCCCTTCGGCGGCCGCTTCCGCATCAGTCCTTTGATGGTTTTTGCCAACAGCAACCAGGTCCGCGCCACCGCGCTCATTCCCTCGGGCAGCACCCTTTCGCTCAACGGGGGCGACTACATCAGCAGCTACACCGACCCTCTCCACGGCTCGGGCTCGGTCGGCTTCCGCAAGGTGGCTCCCGGTCTAAGCGTCGGCTTCGGCAACATGGTCCCGCGCACCCGCAGCCACGTCAGCTTCCCGGTCGAGGCGGGCTTCTACTACGCCGGCCAGCCAACCCTCAAGTTGGACTTCGCCGGCAGCGCCTGCGACCCGCAGTATCCGACCTCGATCGGGTGCCAGCCCGTCATGCAGGACCCCGGCTTCCAGAAGGACCTCGCGTCCTTCATCGCGCGCAACAACCACAACCTCAGCTACGCGTCCTTCTTCCCCATCTTCTCCGTCGGCGTCAGCTACTCGTTCGGCAACCAGCAGGGAAGGGTGCACTAGCCGGAGGAAGAGTCGAATGAGTCGGCGCTTCTACGGTCACAACACGCCGTTATGATGGCAACACGCAGCCATGCTCCGCCATGCAACCCGAATGGCGGTTCATCTCCCGATTGACTGAGAATGGCCCGGCAGATAGCGCCGGGCCTTCTGACCGCATCGTTCAGGTATCCGGTTCAGGCCTTCTTCTTCGTCTTTGCAGCTGAAGATGCCTTAGCGCCATTCTTCGACGGCACAGCCTTCGCTTGTGCAGCCTTCACGCCATTCTTAGCTGGCGCAGCCTTCGCCGGGACCGCCTTCTTTGTCTCCGTCTTTGCTGGCGCAGCCTTCGCCGGCTTGCCGTTCGCAGAGTTCGCAGCCTTCCCCGGCTTGGCCTCAGGCTCAGCCTGTGCCGCAGAAGCGGCCTCGGCCTGCTGCCTGAGCGCGTGGATCACGACCCGCAGCATCTCCTCCTCCGGAGCGGGCTTGCCTGTCCATATCTCGAACTGACGCGCGCCCTGCTGCACAAACATCTCCACGCCCGTGATGAAGGCGATGCCCTGCTGCCGTGCCATGCGGATCAGCGGCGTCTCGATCGGGTTGTACACCAGGTCGAAGACCAGCTTCGTGTTCAGGTCCTTCGCCTCGATCAGGTGCGCGCCCTTCTGTCCGGCCATGCCGATCGGAGTCGCGTTGATGACGACGTCGAACGCAGTCTTCGCGACGGCGTCCTTCTTGATCGTCTTCGCGCCCGCCTGCCGCGCCAGCTTCTGCGCCGTCTCGGGCGTACGGTTCAGGATGAAGACCTCGGCCCCGCGGTCGCGCAGTCCAAACACGGCGGCACGTGCAGCGCCTCCCGCGCCCAGCACCAGCGCCTTCGCGCCGCGCAGCGAGATGCGCTTCTCGAGCGGCCCCACAATTCCTGCGACGTCGGTGTTGAAGCCGTACAGCTTGCCGTCCTGCGCCCGCAGCACCGTATTGCACGCTCCGATCTTGGCTGAGAGGGGATCGGTGTTCTCCAGGTGCTCCATGATCTCCTGCTTGTGCGGCATCGTAATGCTCAGGCCCTGGATCGGGATCTCCTGCACCAGCTTCAACAGATCGCTCACCTTCGTCGCCTGCAACGCAAGATAGACGGCATTCACCGTCTCGCGGCGGAAGGCCGTGTTCATCATGATCGGCGACAGCGAGCTCTTGATCGGGTTCCCTGCAACGCCGTAGACCTTGGTCGCTGCGTCGACCTGGTCGATGCGGTAGGTCTCGATCAGCGTGCGTGCGGCAATCTGCCCCGGCCCTGTCTCCTCGCCCTGCGTGGCCGCGGCAAAGGTGAAGGTCGAACCCGCGCGCAGGCCCAGTACGCGCGAGATGATGCCCGCGTCGCCCATGCAGATGCCGATGATGTTCGCGTTCTCGTTCATGCGCTCGATGAAACGCATCAGCGTCACGTTGTCGGTCAGCGCCTTCGCCGTGGGGACGATCTTGAAGAAGTCCGGCTGAAAGGGCTGAATGCGCTCGTAGATCTTGTCGAGGTCTTTGGTCGCGTGGAAGTCGTGGTAGCTGACGATCACGGCGATACCGGTGTCGCGCAGCTTCTGCAACTCACCCTTCTTGAGCGCCTCGGCCGACTCCAGCTCCAGGTCCACCAGGTGAAAGCCCGCGCCGGCCGCCTTGCCGAGGATCTCCATCTCGTCGGCAACGCTGCCCGTGAACTTGCCTCCGTTCCCCGAGCGTCGACAGGTCGCGATGCCGACCGCGGCCGTGTTCTCCGCGAAGAAGTGCTTCAGCTTTGGCAATGCGGCCAGCGGCTTTTCCAGGTAGTCCAGCCGGAACTCGAGAAACGGCGTCTCCTTGACCACAGCGCTGGCCTTCTCGACCATCTCGGCGGCGGTTGACCCGATGATGGCGACGCATACCTTGCCAATCCGGGTACGTAGAAGCTGTGAAGCGGCGGTTTGAGTGGGCACGTTCGTTCTCATGTCTACAATCGGGGTATCTTACAGATAACGCGGTTTCGATGCAAATTTTTGTTGAAAGATAAGGTAGTTAGCGCTCTCTCGTCCAGCGACTCTTAGCCTTCCCTCATCAAACTGCCTGCGTGTGGGAAAGTCAACGGGCAAACGTCTTAGAATGAGGCAATTATGGTGGAAATCGAGAGTAAAAGCGTAGCCTCCTGGAAGAACTTCCCCTGGCTGCGTCACGGCTTCAGCACCCGGCAGGGCGGCGCGTCCGCCGCCTACGGTGGAAAAAGCCTCAACCTTGGCTGGACCAAGGAAGACGACCCCGCGCATGTGCGGCAGAACCGCGGCGCCTTCGTCCAGGCCGTCAGCCGGCCCGGCGAGCCGATGCAACTGGTGACCATCCGCCAGGTCCACTCCGGGGTAGTCAGGGTTGTCGGCGAGGAGGCGTTTCAAGGAACGCTGGAGACCTCCGAGGGCAAGGCCGTTCTCGAAGGCGATGGCCTGGTGACGAATGTGCTGGGAGTGCTTCTTGCGGTAGGAACGGCGGACTGCGTACCCGTCCTCGTCGTCGATCCCATCCACCGGGCCGTCGGAGCCTTTCACGCCGGATGGCGCGGCACCGTTGCCGGAATCGTGCAGCAGGGAATCGCCCTCATGCAGCAGCAGTACGGATCGCACCCCGGTGAGATGATGGCCGCCGTCGGTCCCTCCATCGGCGCCTGCTGCTACGCCGTGGGCGAAGAGGTGCGCCATCAGTTCGCCGCCCGCTTTCTCTACGCGCAGGACCTGTTCGTTTCGCGTTCCAACGATGGAGCGGCGCAGCTTTATGTCGACCTGTGGGAGGCCAACCGGCGCCAGCTCATCGACGCGGGCGCAGCCCCGGAGCGCGTCACCATGATCGGCGAGTGCACGGCATGTGCCCGCACCGCCAGCGGCGAGCGGCGATACTTCTCGCACCGCGCCGAGCGCGGCACAGCCGGCCGTATGTTGAATGCCATCGGCATCGCCCGATAGCGTACATCGTCTCATCGTGCAATCTCCCAGCGCCGGGATCCGCGCGCAAGCAACAGAACTGCGCCTACTCGCTCTCCACCTCGCCGATGTTCGAGATCGGATGCCCCGGCCGCCGCCTGAGCAGCAGCGGCATCACAAACAGGATGGCGATCACCGTCGTTACCATGCCTCCTACCACGACGCGGGCCAGCGGCTGCTGCGCCTGCGCTCCGATGCCGTGTGAGAGCGCTGCGGGCAGAAGTCCGAGACCGGCGGCCATGCACGCCATCACGACCGGCCGCATCTCGTCGACGCAGCCGTGTTCAAGTCCTTTGCCGTCCACGCTCTCGCGCTGCGCACGGCGCACGCCCGACATGAAGACCACCGCGCCCAGCGTCGCCACGCCGATCAGCGACGTAAAGCCGACCGCGGCCGAGATACTAAACGGCGTCCCGCTGACGAACAGCGAGACCGTCCCTCCCACCGCCGCGAAGGGAAGCGTCGCAAGCACGATCAGCGCGTCCTTCCACGTGCCGAACTGCGTGTAGAGCAGAATGACGATAATGGCCAGCGAAATGGGAATGATGAACGCGAGCCGCTTCTGCTCCTTGCGCAGCGAATCGAACTCGCCCGCCCACGTATAGTCGTAGCCGGTCGGCATCGGCACCTGCTGCTTCAGCTTCGCCTGCAACTCGGTGATCGTCGTCGCCAGGTCGCGTCCGCGCACGCTGAACTTGATGGGGATGTAGCGGCGTCCGCCCTCGCGGAAGATCTGGAAGCTGCCCTCTCGTATGGAGACCTCGGCGATCTGCCCCAGCGGAATGCGCGTGCCGTCGGCGGTGGGAATCAGGATCGCGCTGATGGCCTCGGGTGTCGAGCGGTTGATCTCCGGGTAGCGCACTGTCAGGTCGAACCGGCGGTCACCCTGGATGACCTGCGTCACCGGAGCGCCGCCGATCGCAGCCTGCACCACGGCGTTGATGTCGCCCGACAGAATGCCGTAGCGCGCGGCCTTGGCGCGGTCGATCTGGATCACCAGCGAAGGCTGTCCGCCCACTTTGAATACACCAACGTCGGCCGTGCCCGGCACAGACCTCATCACCGTCTCAATCTTGGTCGCCAGCGCGGTGAGCGTGTCGAGATCGTCGCCGAAGAGCTTCAACGAGTTCTCGCCCTTCACTCCCGACATGGCTTCTTCCACGTTGTCCTGGATGTTTTGTGAGAAGTTCAGCTCCATGCCCGGATAGCGCGACATGCGGCGGTTGATCTCGTCGATCAGCTTCGCCTTCGTCAGCCCCGGACGCCACTCCTCCTGCGGCTTCAGCGCGGCCGAGATCTCGATGTTGTTGAAGGTCGAGACGTCGGTGCCGTCGTCGGGCCGCCCCATCTGCGAAACCGTCTGCGTGACCTCCGGCGACTCCGCGATTACCGCGCGAAGCTTGTTGGCCAGGTCGGCCGACGTGTCGAACGAGATGTCCTGCGGCAGCGTCGCGCGAATCCACAGGTTGCCCTCTTCGAGCGGAGGCATGAACTCGCCGCCGACCAGCACGAAGCAGAGCACGCCCACGCCAAGCATCGCCGCCGCGCCGATCCACACCAGCGCCGGGACCCGCAGCACATGGTGCAGCGCCTTCTCGTAGTTGTTCTTCAGCAGGCGGCTCAGCCAGGTGTAGCCATCGCCGACCTTCTGCTCCGCCGGCGCGGTCATATAGCCGAGTACCGGAGCGAAGATCAGCGCGAACAGCAGCGCGCCCAGCAGCGCGAAACCATACGTCACTGACATCGGCGAGAAGATCTGTCCCGCGACACCTTGCATGGTGAACAGCGGGATAAATGCGATGAGGATGATGGCCGTCGAGAAGAGCACCGGCGTTGCGGCGTCGGTGACGCCTTCGACAATCAGGTCGCCCGTCTGCTCACCCGGAACGCGCCGCGACAGCTTGCGGTAGATGCTCTCGAGCACGATGATCGACGAGTCGACCAGAATGCCGAAGTCGATCGCGCCGATCGAGATCAGGTTCGCCGACCGCCCCGTGAGCACCATCATGCCGAAGGCGAACAGCACGGCGAAGGGAATCGTCACCGCCGCGATGAAGGTGATGCGCAGGTCGCCGAGCATCAGCAGCAGCACCAGCGTCACCAGCACCAGCCCCGTCGTGATGACCTCGCGGACCGTGTGTGTAGTGCGGTTGATCAGGTTCGTGCGGTCATAGATCGTGCTGATCTTCATCCCCGGAGGCAGCAGGCTGCCCGTGTTGAGATACGCGATCTTCTCCTTCAGCGCCTTGAGCGCGGGCAGCGACTTCTCTTCCTTCTGCAGCAGCACGATGCCGAGCACGATGTCGTTCTGCTTGTTGCGCCCCACCTGGCCCAGCCGAGGCTGTGCGCCCTCCGACACCTTGCCGACATCGCCGACGGTCACCGGAGCACCGTTCTTCTCCGCAACGACGATGTGCGCGATGTCGTCGGTCGAGTGAACCTGCCCCAGCGCGCGAATGTTGATGTTCTGGTTGCCAAGCTGGAGGTAGTTTCCTCCCGCGTTGGCGTTCGACGACTGAATCGCGTTGAGCACCTGCGGCAGCGTCACGCCGAAGGCGAGCAGCTTGTTGGGATCGGCCTCCACCTGGTACTGGCGCGTGGTGCCGCCGAAGGTGGTGATGTCGATGATGCCCGGCACCTGCTTCAACTCACGCCGTACCAGCCAGTCCTGCGTCGCCTTGATCTCATTGAGCGTGTAGCCGGGGCCGGTGAGCTGGTAGCGGAAGATCTCGCCGATCGGCGACCACGGCGAGAGCTGCGGTTGCAGATTGTTCGGCAGTTGCAGCGTCTGCAGGCGGTTCAGCACCTCCTGCCGGTCGCGGAAGTAGTCCGAGTCGAAGCTGAAGTAGAGCTTGACGTCCGACAGGCCGAAGATCGAGATCGAGCGCACCTGGTCGAGATGCGGCGTGCCGTTCAGCGTCGTCTCCACCGGCACGGTGACTTGCTGCTCCATCTCCTCGGCCGACCACGACGGGTTCTGCGTGATGATCTCGACCAGCGGTGGCGATGGGTCGGGGTACGCCTCGATGTCCAGCCGCGACAGCGCGAACGCGCCGGCAGCGAGCATCACCGCGAAGATGATGAGAATGATGGCGCGATAGCGTATGAAGAGTCGAATGAGCGATTGCACGCCGTCAGTCTCCGTTGGTGGGACGGAGCAGAGCTCCGCCGGCTGTGACGACCTTGTCGCCGTCGTTGATACCGCTCAGGACCTCGACGGTCTTCACCGTGCCCGACTCGAATGTGCGCCCGATGGTCACAGGACGCTGGTCGTACTTACCCGATGCGTTCTCCACGAACACCGACGTCTTGTCTCCCTCGTGCAATACGGCTGTCGCCGGAACGATCACAGCGCTGCGCACTGCTCCGGGAACGCGGATGGTGGCGAACATGTCGGCCTTCAGCGTGTGCTTCGGGTTCGGCAGAACGACGCGCAGTTTGAGCGTGTGCGTGTTCGGGTCAAGCGCGTCGCCGATGTTTGCCACGCGCCCGGTCAGCTTCAGGTCGGGATAGGCAGGCACAAGGACCTGTACCTCGCGTCCGGGCTTCACGCTGCTCAGGTCGCGCTCGAAGACGTCGCCGACGATCCATACCGAATCGATGTTGGCAATCGTCGCAATCGGCGCTGCGCTGTCGAGCGACCGCTGCATCTCGCCCGCAGCCGTGCCGATGTCCAGCACCACGCCCGAGATCGGCGCGCGCAGGGCGACCTCGTCGGAGTTGCTGTCCTCGGAGAAGCCCAGCTCGTGGATGCGCTGACGCGCGCGCTCCAACTCGGAGTGAGCCGTCTGGTTGGCTGCTTCAAGCTCGTAGTAGTCGGTCTGCGACAGCACATCGTGTTGCAGCAGGAGTTTTCCGCGCGTCAGTGCGCGGTCGGCGCGCAGCACCTCGATCTTTGCCTTCTCGAAGTCGGCTCGCGCAGCCGCGATGTCGCTGCTCTGAAGCGTGGCGACGACGGCGCCCTTGGCGACCTCCTGCCCCGGCAGAACGCGCAGCCCCAACATGCGCCCGCTCAGCGGAGGAAAGATGCGCACGACGTGCGACGGGTCTGCGGAGACGCGCGCGGGAATGTCGAGGTAGTCGGTGCTCTGCTGCACACGGGCAGCCATCGTCTCCACGCCGGCGTTGGCGGGCTGGTTCGCCTCGGCCGCCGGAGGAGCAGACGACTTGCACGCGGTCAGCGGCAGGCCCACGGCCGCAAGCAGGAGCAGGGAGTTGATTCGTATCGGAAGCGTCTTCATCGGTTCCTTCATGGCAGAATGTCCGTCGCCGTAGCGAAGCTGAGTTGGTGGAGCGCGAGCCAGACCTGCGCATTCGCGTTCAGGCCGCTGAGCCGCACCGCGCGATAGTCACGCAGCGCCGAAAGATAATCGAGCAGCGTCGAGTTGCCGTTGCGATAGCTGAACTGCAGGTTGTCGCGCACGCGCCCCGCCTCGTCGAGGTAGTGACCGTTGTAGCGCTGCGCCAGCCGCTGCGATGTCTCGAATGCCATCCACGCCAGATCCACATCGGAGACCACCTGGTTGCGCGCCGCGGTCACCGCCAGGCGGCTCGACTCCACCTCGTAGCGCGTGCGCGACTTCTCGCCCTGGTTGCGGTCGAAGATGCGCAGAGGAACGGCCACGCTCACGCCAAACGAGTTGTCGATACCGTTGCGGTCGTACTCGGTGGAGAGCGTGGGATCGGTCGTTCCGCCTGCAATGGCCAGCTTCGAATTGGCCTCCGCTGCCGTCAGCGCCTGTCGCGCCGCGAGGTAGTCGGGACGCGCGGCGAGCGCCTTGCTCTCGGCCTCAGTCTGCGTCAGCGGAATCGCCGGCGGATCGAGCGTGCCGGTTACATCGAGGTCTGGCGTTGGATGGTCGATGCCGAAGAGAAGCTGCAACTGCGTCGACGCCTGTTGCAAGGCCAGCCGCGCATTGTCGGCGTCGGCCTCAAACTGCGCCTGCTGCAGGTCGATGCGCTCGAAGTCGGTGCGCGTAATGTCGCCCGCGTCCAGGCGCGAACGGCTCAGGTCGACCGTCTTGCGGTAGTCGGTCAGGTTCTCTTCCGCCACAGCGAGCGAAGCCTTCGCCAGCAGCATGTTGGTAAAGGCACCGCGAACCGCGAGCACAAGCTGCCGCTGCTGGTCCTTGTAAAGGCTCTCGGTCGAGTCCGCCGTCGCCGTGGCGGAGTCGAGACGCCATCTGCGCTTCTCGCCGCGCTCGAACAGACGCGCGACATTGGCCGAGTAGAAGTACGGATTGCCGTTGGCTGCGGGAACCTCGGGCAGCGTCAAGCCCTGGCCGTAGAGCGTCAACACAGGGTTCTGACGCAATCCAGCAGTGATCTTGTTTGCCTGCACCGCAGCGACGTGCTGCTGTGCCGACAGCAGTGTCGGATTCGCAGCCAATGCTCGCGCAACCGCCTGCTGCAAGGTTAGCGGTACCGTTGCCGCCGCCGGTGTGGGTTGAGGAGCCTGTGCCACAAGCGCCGGTCCGGTGCAGGACAAAACGGCGGCAAGGGTCATGGCACGAAGAGGGTTCAGTGTCATGCCTACCTTCAGGTTGAAATACAGGTAAAAGATATCCCGGGAGAAGTCTCTACAACTTCGTACGAAAAGGGATCAGGCGGCCGAGAGCGCCGCGAAGGGTGGAGGCCGTATGCCGCCTGCCGCTCCAAACCCGTCCAGAAGCCTTCCGGCGCTGCGGCGCGGAACGGTCCGAGAAAGCAGGGAAGCAAGGAAGGCAAGACCGATAAAGAGCTGTGCCATCAGTGTTCCCATGTCCAGCATCGCCGTCTGCATCTGGTCCAGATGCAGCATGGAGATGTCGCCGCGCCGGACGAGGTGTTCCACCTCAACGGGACTGGTCATGGCGACCAGGTCGTCCGTCACCGAGATGACAGGCAGAAGGACGACGACAAGCAGCAGAAGAGCCACGAAGGCTCGTCCTGTCTTCAGGTTAGAGCGTGGTTTCGCGGCCGCCGTCCAGTGGACGATCAGCAGGAGCGAGAGGATGCACCATACAAGATTGAGAAAAAGCTCCACGCAGCATCAGTATAGCAAGCGGTCTCCTGTGATCTGCGAGACCGCTCTGCCACTACATTGCGGGTGGATGATGAGGATCGACGGCGGGCGAAGACTTCGCTCCATTGGGATTCACCAGGTCGCGAAGCTCTTTGGACGGCTTGAAGAACGGGACACGCTTGGCCGGCACGTCCACCTTTGCGCCGGTCTTGGGGTTCCTGCCCGTTCGCGCATTGCGCTGGCGGGTGCGGAAACTTCCGAAGCCGCGAATCTCGATCTTGTCACCCGATTTCAAAGCACCGATCACGGACTCGAACAGGGTATCGACGATAACCTCTCCGTCCCGGCGGGTCAGGTCACCGATGGCGGTTACTTTGTCGACAAGGTCAGCTTTGGTCATAAGTGGGATCCTTTCAATGCTTCGGGAGGGCTGAATAAGTACCGCAAAATGCCACAGTGCTGGAACAGAAACCCATGTTGATTATAAATGGGATGCAGGTTCCCGCAAAAAGGAAACCCGCCGTAAGTAGCAAATAAGTGAACATCTTGCTGTCATCTGATGCAGAAACCTGCACTGGCGTTTTCAACAGGCACACCGAGCCGGTGTCTGTCTCCGCCTAAAGGTTGGCCGACGTGGAGTTACTTCCAGATGAAATAAAATCCCGGAGACCGATTCAGCAACTGGCTCGGGTTCGGGAAGAGATCTTCGCCGTCGTCGGTCAGGATCGTCAGCAGGTTCCGCTTGTTCTTCGGCGGGCGCACAATGGAGGGTTCGCCGGAGATTCCGACGTCCTTTGCCGTATCCATCACAGCCGTCCGGAAGCCGCCGATCTTGTCGATCAGGCCCAGGTCGAGCGACTGTTGGCCGGTCCACACCTGTCCTGTAGCCAGAGGTTTGATCTTGTCGTCGGTGGTGTTGCGTCCCGTGGCGACGTCGTGGATGAACTGCGCGTACATATTGTCCACCAGCGACTGAAAGTAGGCCTGCTCCTTGGGAGTCAGGTCGCGGCTAGGGTCGCCCGCGCTCTTCAACTCGCCGGCTGAGATGGTGATGTTTTTCAGCTTCGCCCAGCGCATCAGGTCGCCGTAGTTCATCCACTCCATGATGACGCCGATCGAGCCAACCACCGAGGCCTCGTTGGCGTAGATGCGGTCGCAGGCGCTGGCAATATAGTAGGCGCCGGATGCGCCGACGCTCTCGACCGAGGCCACCACGCGCTTGTGCTTCTCCTTCCGGATGCGCAACACCTCGTGGTAGATCTCCTGCGAGGCCGCAGCGCCGCCGCCGGGAGAGTTGATGTGCAGGATGATCGCCTTGACCGACGAATCGTTGCCGAACTTGCGCAACTGCGCATTGACGGCCTCCGGCGAGAGGATGACGCCGTCGATATCGAGCACCGCAATCTGGCTCGACCCCAGCCCTAGAGCGGAGCCGTTGCCCTGGATCGAGCGCATGCTCCACCAGATCATGGCGCTCATCACCAGGCAGATCGCGGCAAACGAGCCGCCGATCACCGCCACATAGAACCACGGCGAGCGCTGGCGCAGAGGCGCCGGAGCATAAGCCTGCTGGTAGCCGGCGCCATACGGCTGACCGTATCCATAGGGCGATGGCGGCCGGGGAGCGGCATAACCGCTCGCATAAGGCGGAGGCGGAGGCGGCGTCGACGGCTGCGGCGGCTGTTGCGGGAACTCTTCTGACATGCTGTGGAGTTTAGCAGGGAAGCGGCTGAGTTGGTGTTTTACGTGCCGACCGTCGTGGTACGCAGAGCGGCTATTGTCCGCCCCTGCCACGTATGGCAGCAGAATTGCCCGCGATTAGAAAGGCATCATTGCGAACACCGTGGGGCTGATCCATGCGAGTTATTTTTCGACTTTCTGCGATGTACCAACGTCCAATAGTTGCAGTATGATGAACAGCGGCACCTCTGCCTCCCTACATCGTTCTGCTTGAAGTACCCAGGAAGGCTGGCGACAGGTATGGCGCATCCGCAGTTGAGTATCGTAATCCCGGCGTATAACGAGAGCGCGCGCATCGAATATGCACTCGATCGCGTGATGTCGTGCATCGACGCGCAGGGGTGGGATGCCGAGGTCCTGGTCGTCGACGACGGCTCGAAGGACGACACCGCCGCCATCGTCCACCGCTGGATGGCAGACTATTCCAGGCTGCACCTGGTGCAGAACCCGGGCAATCGCGGTAAGGGCTACTCGGTGCGCAACGGCCTGTTGCAGGCTGCCGGCGAGATCGTGATGTTCACCGACGCCGACCTCTCCGCTCCGATGGAAGAGGCGGAGCGGCTGATCGCTGCCATCAACGACGGCGCGGATGTCGCCATTGGCTCGCGCTGGCTCGACCGCGCGAGGCAGACGATCCACCAGCCGCTCTACCGCCAGTTCTTCGGACGCTGCTTCAACTGGATCACGCGCAGGGTGATGGGACTTCCGTTCCGCGATACGCAGTGCGGCTTCAAGGCCTTCCGTCGCAATGCCGCGCAGGTGATCTTCCGGTTGCAGACGATCGAGCGCTGGGGCTTCGACCCGGAGATTCTGTTCATCGCGCGCAAGTTGAAGTATGACATTCGCGAGGTGCCGGTGACCTGGGGCCACGACGAGCGCTCGCGCATCAGCTACCTGAAAGACGGCATGAAGATGCTCGAGGAGATGGCGCGCATCCGCTCCAACTCCGTCCGCGGCCGTTACGACGAGGCCATTGCCGCGATGCGCGACACCAGCACCATGGTGACGCGCCCGGTGGAAGTGAAGCCGGTGGCCAAGGTGGTTACGACCAAGTAAGGCCTGCCAGTTCTTGCTCGCGTATCCTCCCCGCACATACTCTTTATGCTTCCGAGCACACCCTTATTTGTCATCCTGATCGGAGCCGCGTCCCTTCACTTCACCAAAATTTGTCATCCTGAGCGGAGCGCAGCGGAGTCGAAGGACCTGCATTTTCCGTAGCGGGTAGACTCTCGCCCGAAGGAGCAAAAATGCAGGTCCTTCGGCTGCGGGTTCGCAAAAAGCAGCGAACCCTTCGCTCAGGATGACAATTTATGGTTGAACAAGCGTCAGGACAATAAAGAGCACATCGCGCACTCGCCCGCAGGCGCACCAGCGTGGCACAATACCTCCTGGCTTTCGGGCTGGTGTAGAGGGACATGCTGCGATCTTTCTTTATAGCGCTCTCGCAGAACAAAGCGTTGCGCGCATTCTCCGAGCGCTCTTCGATCGGCAGAACGATGTCGAGCCGGTTTGTCGCCGGCATGACGATTGCCGATGCGCTTGCCGCCTGTGAACGCGTGAACCGGGAGGACATCGCCGTCACGCTCGATGCGCTGGGCGAGAGCGTGGCTACGGCAGCGGAGGCCCGGCGGAACGGCGCGGTCTACCACGATCTGTTGGACGCCATCGCCTCGCAAAGACTGAACGCCAACGTAAGTCTGAAGCTGACGCAGATGGGCATGGACTTCGACCCCGCGCTGGCCGAGAGCATCGCCGTCGAGCTGGTGGAGCACGCTGCGCGCGCGGACTCCTTTGTGCGCATCGACATGGAGGGCAGCCCGTTTACCGAAGCTACCATTGCGATCGCCGAGCGTCTGAACGCGCGCGAGGGATGCCAGGGTCGCGTGGGGACGGTGTTGCAGGCATACCTGTTTCGCACTGAGTCCGACGCCGAGCGGCTGCTCAACCGGGGAATCCGCATTCGCCTGTGCAAGGGCGCTTACCAGGAGCCGCCCGAGATCGCGTTCCCGCTGAAGAGCGACGTCGACGCGAACTACGTGAAGCTCGCCCAGCGTCTGATGACCTCCAGCGTCTTCTGCGGGATCGCCACGCACGACGAGGCCATCGTCGAGAAGCTGCTCGCCTTTGTTCGTCAGCACAACGTGCCGAAGAGCGCGTTCGAGTTCCAGATGCTCTACGGTATACGGCGCGACCTGCAACGGAGGCTGGCGAAGCAGGGCTTCGGCGTCAGGGTCTATGTCCCCTTTGGCCCGGAGTGGTATCCCTACTTCATGCGGCGGCTCGCGGAGCGGCCCGCGAACGTGCTCTTTTTGCTGAAGAACTTTTTAAAGAGCTGAGAGTCGTCGAAAGCTGCCGATCTCTCGACGGCTCGTCATGAGTAACCATCACTACTTTGTCATCCTGGGCAAGCGCAGCTTACGATCCTGCTCCCCCTCCTTGTCATTCTGAGCGAAGCCGCGTTCCTTCACTTCACCAAAATTTGTCATCCTGAGCGGAGCGCTGGGGCAGAGCGGAGTCGAAGGACCTGCATTTTTTTGTCACCGGCGAGAATCTACCAGGCACAGGCAAAATGCAGGTCCTTCGACTGCGGGCCCTCAGAAGCGCGGACCCTTCGCTCAGGATGACAAACGTGTTCGGTGGCTTTACCGCGAGGCCGTCCGCGTAGGCGCTGGTTCGGCCAGCAGCCTCTCCAGCGTCGCTGTCACGTCGCGTTCGAGCGCGGCGTGCGCGGGCGGGTTGGCCGGTCCTGCGAACCCGGCGTGGACCTCCTTCACCCGGCCATCGCGGCCCAGAATGAACGACGTCGGCCAGCAGTTGAGGTGGTCTCCCTGCGGCACCTTCTCGTTCAGCTCATCCGGTGTTCCGGCGACGAGGACGGGATAAGTGAGTCCATAGCGCGCAACGAAGGCGCGGAGCCGCGTGGGGTTCTTGAGCTGGTCTTCCTCCTCAAAGGAGAGGTTGACGATCTCAAGGCCCTTGCCGTGAAATTTCTTGTAGAGGGCTTCGAGAAAGGGGGCCTCGTCGTGGCAGTTGGGGCACCATGAGCCGCCGATGGCGACGATGACCACCTTGCCGTTGAACTCAGCATCGGTGCTGGAGACCTGCTTGCCCGCGAGGTTTGGGAAGCTGAAGGTAAAGGGCGCGGAGGGGTCCTTCACCTTTGTCTGTTCGGTCGACTCCGTAGGAGCGGCAAGGTTCTGCCTGCGCGCATCGGCAGGGCGGCGGGCCACGAGATCCCGTGCCTGCGCCTTCTGCGACTCGGCCGCGAGCAGGTTCGATACGAGCAGCGTTCCGTTCTGCTGCGGCACGAGCGAGTAGAGCGCCGGGCCGGCGGCGGTGAAGTGGCTGACGGTGTATTGATGACCGTCCCACGAACCGTAGAGCGAGCCCGTGTCTCCATCGATACGCTGGATGACGGCATGGACGACGGCAGGCTGCTCCGCCGGCTGCTGGACGCTGAGCTGCCATGCGGACTCGCCCTTTGCGCTGGCGACGGCGATCTCCCAGTCGCCTTGAATGTACGGGCCGTCTGGGTTGTGGGGACCAGCCTGTGGCGTTGCGGCAGACGCGGCGTGCAGCGTGAGCGGAACACGCGCGGGTGAGGGATGCGCCGGGGTTCCGGGCGAGATCAGTCCGAAGGTGCCGGTGAGCTGGTTGTTGTTGTCGAGCGTGGCTTCGAGTGAGCGCGCAAAGTAGTTGAAAACGAGGGTAAGTTTGCCGTCCTTGTAGCTGACCGACGACGCGGGCGCCTGTTCCGGGCCGTTGACCAGGACGGCTTTGAGATTGGCGGGCTGGCCGCTGATCCGGAGGTGAAGCGGGACCTGCTGGCCGCGAACAGTCGCCGCGCCCTCCCAGGTTCCTGCAAGCGGTGTGGAGGTTGCGCTAAAGGCAGAGGTGGCAAGCAAGAGTGATCCAGCGAGAAGCTTCCCAGAGAATGGGATCATAGCGGGGCTCAATTCTTTCTTCAGTTGTAACGAGTGGGGGTAGTGCAGGAGAGGCGCTCTTAGCTCAAAGCGCAACACGCCT
Organism: Acidobacteriota bacterium; assembly: GCA_018268895.1. Lineage (NCBI taxonomy): Bacteria > Pseudomonadati > Acidobacteriota > Acidobacteriota bacterium. Next base: position 203,473 of record JAFDVP010000013.1, read on the forward strand.
CTGTGCAGGCCAGCACGAAGCGGCAGCGACAACAGAGGATGTGAGGCGTGTTCATGGATTAAGGGTATGCCGCCCGGACGATCGCGTCAAGACGAGATGGGAAGGGAAGAAATTGGTGCGGCGAAGGCCTTTATTATCCGAAAGTTGTATAGGCTTCTCCGACCGTAACGTAACAGAATACGAACACTATGGAGGAGGGGAGCCGTTCAGAGAAACTGCCTGTGCCGGTACGATGAGCGTGATCCTTCAGCCGCACTCCTGATCGGCTGAGTTCATGTGGTGCAGAGGAATCTTTGACGCTGGGCCAAGAAGCAACGGCATCCCCTCCGGCCATAGCCCTGCGCTTTCCTCCTCGCTCTATATATAGCCGCCTTCGGGCGGCTATCTCTTCTTAAACCTGTCACCCTTCGCTCAGGATGACAAATTGAATGATGGAAGAGGCAGAACTACTTGCCGAACTCGGAGGGTTCGTTGCTCTTCTTGACCGGGAGGTACGGTTCGACGGCGAGCAGGTTGGAGACCGTGCTGCGCTCTTCGTCCGAGAACTGCGACCGGAAACTGTCCGACGACATGATGGACTGACGCTGCGGCTCCGGCATCTCGCGCAGGTCGCGCCAGGCCTTCGCGACCAGTCGCTGGCGATCGCGCGGGAGACTGGAGAACTGCTTCATCGCACCGCGAACCTGCTGCCGCTGTGCCACGGGGAGGTTGGCGATGGCCTCGTTGCGTTCGAGGAGCCGACGGCGCTGCTCCGGCGGCATGTTGTTGAGCTGCGTCAGCCGGTCGCGCATCCGTTGCTGCGTCTCCGAGGGAAGGTCGCGGAAGCCGGGCTCGCTCTCGAGCGCCTTCTGTTGCTGGGCGAGAGGGAGATTGCTGTGGCGGTCCATCCACTGCCCCAGGTGCTCCTGGTTCTGCCCCGGGTGGTTGGCATGGGGGGGCGGTGCTGTCATGCGAGGCGCGGGGGGGCGGCCGCCTCTCTGCGCGTAGAGCGCGCTTGGGCCAAACAGGAGCGCAGCCACCATCAACGATGACGTGAGCGTGCGGCGAACTGTGGCAGCGTGCAGCATAAAAGTTGTACAGAGGAGTGAGGATGGGCGATCCCTGGTAATGAGCTTACTGCGTTCCCCCTCTCCTTTCAGCGAAAATTTTTACTCCTTACAGCGAGCTTCCAGGCTGCGATGCCCCATCGTCCGGAGAGCTGTCGTCCTGAAGCAGTTGGTCCATTGTCTGCAAGGCCTGGTCGTTCTTGTCGAAGACCTGAAGGTCGGTGACGGTGGCTGAGACGCCATGTCCGCCGCCGGAGCGTGCCGAGAAGTCGGCGATGGTGCCGCCGCCGATCAGAAGCGCCAGGGCGAGCGCGCCGGCAAAGGCCGGGCGGAACTGACGGCCAGTGTTGAAGAGCAGGCGGGAGCGCATGCGCTCGAACCATCCCGCGGGCGGCCTGGCCTGTTCCTCGCGCAGCAGCACGGCCAGTTTCTGATCGAAGTAGGCAGAGGGTTCGGGGGCCTTCCACTCATCGAGCAGAGAGAAGGTGGCCTCCAGCGAGCGAAGCTCGTCGCGGCATTCGGCGCAGGAGTCGACATGCGCGCGAACCGCAGTGCTCGACGGTGCGCCCGGATCGAGAAGCAGTTCCGGAAGAGCGGATTTTGCATTGCGGCAGATCATGGTGTAACCCTTTCCAATCCTCTAAAGCTACCGGCGCTCATCAGGCGCGCCGTAAGGTCCCAAAGATGGGACGAAATAACTACACAAAAGCCTTCAACTTCTCGCGCAGCGTCTGGTAGGCGCGAAAGAGCAACGATTTGGTGGCGGATTCGCTGAGCTTCAGCACCTCGCCGATCTGTTTGTAGTCCATGCCCTCGTACTTGTGCATGAGCACGGCCATGCGCTGGCGCTCCGGCAGGGCCATCACATGCTGACGAATGGCGTTCATCCGCTCCGTGCGCAGCATGTTGGTCTCAGCCCCGATGGTGGAGTCGGCAACGTCGGGCGTGGTCCCGGTTTCGGGATCGACCTCGTCGAGATGGATGGTGGAAGCGAAACGCTCCTGTTTGGTGTCGCGCGCGTGGTTGACGCCGAGGTTCGTGGCGATGCGATAGAGCCAGGTGCTGAAGCGGGCCTCGGCGCGGTACGTCTCACGCGAACGGTAGACGCGGAGAAACACCTCCTGCGCAAGCTCTTCGGCGACGGCCTGGTTGTGCACCATGCGGTACATGAAATGGATGATCGGCTTGCGGTACTTCTGAATCAGGTAATCAAAACCGGCCATGTTGCCGTCGCGCAACTGGAGCATGATCGCGGCGTCGTCCATCTGCGCGAAGGCGGCCGGAGCAACCTGCTGGCCGGGGGCCGGAAGTCGTTCTGCCAACTGCGGATTCATCGCGAGAGTCGCCATACCGTTGCTAACACCGTCTTCGTCCCGGGGTTGCGCTTTTGACGCAATTTCCGGGGAATCCGCAGCGGTATGGGGCCTGGGCGGCTTTGGCGGGGCGGTGTGGGGAGACTCAGGCATGTGCTTCCGCTCGATTGTACCGCCCGGCAATGTATCGTAAATCGCCGAAAATGAAGCAAAACAGTGACATTTTTGAGGCGTGGGGGAACGTAAAGACGGGTGTAGAGCGCCGCCGTGGTGCTTTTGGCCAATCGCCGATGGAATGGTATCCTGAATGAGCAAGATCTGGCCCATTCCAGGGAAGCCCCCTGAAGAATGGCGCGAGTTCAGACAGGGCGCATAACTCAGCGGTAGAGTGCCACCTTCACACGGTGGAAGTCGTAGGTTCGAATCCTGCTGCGCCCACCATCAAATCATTGAATATGCGTGATTTGCGGATTTGCCATCTCCGGCCATATGGCCAACTCGTCACCATTCGTCACCAATTGAGCCATCGCTTCGACGGCTTGGCGTTGATGTGCGGGTGTCGGCTGCGTGTAGATATCCATCGTGGTCGAGATGTGTGCGTGCCCTAGCTGTGCCTGAGCGTCCTTTGGTGAGGCTCCAGACTGCGAGAGCAGGGTTGCATGAGTCCGTCGCAGGGTATGCCAACCCAGCCACGGGGTTCCGATCTGCTTGCCTGCCGGTTTCAGATGGCGGGCCAGCAGGTTCGAATCGCTGTTGGGCGTACCGGCACTGGTGGGAAACACCAGACCGTCTGTTTGGTTTGAGTTGTGACGGTGACGGTTCAAGGCCACTGCCAAGGGTTCGGCAAGGGGTAAGGTGCGTTTGCTGCCTTTGGTCTTCGGAGAACCCAGTGAGCCTCGGTAAACGGCTTGCTGAACCCGAATCAACCGGTTGGGAAAGTCCACATCCTGCCAACGCAGGCCGAGAATCTCCCCCACGCGCAAACCGGTAAGAATCCCGGTTTGCACCATCGTTCGAACCGGTTCCGGTAACACGGCTCGCAGACGCTTGCTCTGCTCTGCGGTCAACGCGTGTTTTTCGTGAACCGGAATCTTCTCCGGTAGTTCGACACCGGTAGCGGGATTCTCCCCCGCGTAGTGCCCCCACTTCTTCGCTGATTCGAACACCTTCGACATGAGATTGCGGAGGTGATTGCAAACTTCCCAACCGGAACCCATATCCATCTTTTGCAAGACGAACGATTGCAAGTCCAGGGTAGAAATGTCGCACAGGCGTTTGTGACCAAATGCAGGTTTGAGGTGATAGTTGAGTGTCGAGCGATACCGCTTGCGCGTGGATAGCTTGAGCGTGGGCAGTGCGTTTGGTACGAAGAAACGTTCGATAAAATCCTCGAATGTGATCGTTGCCATCGGCGTGGCGATGAGTGCCGCGAGTGCGTTCTTGTGCCTCTCGCTTGTCCTCGGTGACTGCCTGCGTATACAGCTCCGGCGTGATGACTGCTGTTGCATGACGCAGAAGCTCTTGCGTGGTGACAGAACGAGAACAACTTCGGTCTCTCAAGCGAACACGAGTGCCCGTCAGCTCTGATGTGTTCTGCCCATCCGCACCGCATGGCATGCTGGAACAAAAGTGTGAGTGATGGCAGGTAGGCTTCCGATACTCAAACAGTCCGTTCTACCGCAATGAACTAACAGCAATTTGAATCGAGTGAACGGTATTACCTGAAGCGGCTTGAATGGTGAGTACATCCGGACCTGTGCCTCTGATTTCTTTAGTGCCAGGCCCACAACCCTGGATAGCGCCTAGCGATAAGGCAACAAGCACAGCCAGCTGCAGACGTCGGCGCGAACGGCGTCCGGTTAGAAGAAGAACAAACGCAACAAGAGGCCCAGCAAACGAGGCGGAATATGTCGTCACGATTGGTCGAACGATAAGCAAGGACACGCCCGATCTGGTAATCATGCTCGGGGCAAAGTCGCAGACATAGTTTCTGGACTGACAGGAGAGACTCACGACGCTATTCCATGTTCCCACAGCACTTACCTGAATGAAGGCTGGCGAACTACTCGAAATGGAGTTTATGGAGCGGTTGCCTGCGGAGAGACTTTGTTGTGGCGTAGACCAACGCAGCGAAAAATCCGAGGGAGCATAGTCTGTGGATGTGACAGCCAGCGAGCTGCTAGGCGCATACTCTGCTGAACCTGCATAGCTTGCATAGAACGTGTGAACGAAAGCATCACTGTTCTTCACTGTAAATGGAGCAATCCCTGACGTTTCAACCGATGTTGTACCGACGATCTGTCCATCTTCAATGAGCGTGACCGAACCAGCCGGTTGTCCATTGCTGGAGCTCACTGTTACTGTCAGAATCGCACCGGACCCGTTCGGATTTGCATCTGTCCTGGTAAACAGCACGTAAGAACTACGGAGGCCTGCAGCAGCGGCCCTTACTGTAACGGGCACTATGGCCGAGGTGCTCGATATAAAAATGCCATTTTGGTTATAAACCGCGGATAGGCTATGTTGGCCTCCGTCTAACGAGGAGGTATTGTAGGAGGCTGAGCCTTGGCCGTTGAGAGCTACGGTCCCAAGCAGGCTCGTTCCGTCGAAGAAGCTCACGCTCCCATATGGGACAGAAGAGACGCCTGGAGATGTGACGTCGGCACTTAGCGTTAGCACCATACCCTGAACAGGGGGCTGGGGCGACTGCGTTAGTGTTGTCGACGTAGCCGAACCTGTGATTGTAACGATCACAGGAGACGATGTGCTGGCCTCAAAGATCGCGTTCCCGGTAGAACGACTGGGAGCGGAAAATCCTTGGTAAATGGCGGTGAGACTATGTGTCCCGACGCTGAGCAGGTTTGTATCCAGGCTGGCAGTTCCAGTCGAAGAAACGTTGCTCTGGCCAATAATTGCGCCTCCGTCATAAAAAGTCACGACTCCTTTTGTGACGGTGGCGGGCGCAGTAACGACGGCGGTGAGATTGACGTTATTGCTAAGTAGTGTTGACGTAGGTGTAGCCGTCAGGGATGTCGAGGTCTGGTAATCGGGTTTGAGAACCGTAAGTGTTCCACTTATCCAGGTAGAGGGATAGCTGCTATCTCCGGAATAGACTCCTGCAACGGTATAGCGGCCATAGGCAATCGCCTGCGTGACAGTGCCAGGTATGGTCAGGGTTACTGTTCCGTTTTGTATCTGCCCAGTACCGATATCCAGGCCACCGATGCTGAAGTCAACCGTGCCGGATGGAGATGGGCTCCCTGCTATGGTTGGGGTAAGCAAGCTGGTCAGAGTGAAGCCCTGGTTAGATGCAACGGTTGCAGGGTTGGCGTGAATCGTTCCGGTCACGGTTTGGCGAGCATCCGGTTGGTTCAGAAGCACGGAAACAAGATTGCCTCCAGAGGAAGCTACCGGTCTGGCTGTAGTCCCCATCAGGTCTGGAAAGCGGTCGCCATTGAAGTCTCCGAGGGAAACCTCCATCATCGACTGGCCGTTTACATAGTGTTGCTCGGTGCCAAGGACTCCATTTCCCATATTAGGGATGACAGAGATCAAAGCGCTATCCGTCAGAACGATATCGGGTTTGCCGTTCTGGTCGATGTCGCTGAGATAAATAGACGAATAGTTGTGGCTCAGCGGAATGATTTGCGGCACACTGAGGCCGCCATTGTCGGTTCCATGAAATATGACAAGACATACGGGCACGCTGGCGTTGGCCGTCGATTGTAAACCTAACGCGACCAGGTCTGGCTTCCCGTCTCCATCCAGGTCGACGACTCCTCCGATACGTATTGTTGACGTCAGAGTGCCGAGAGAAAGCTGTAATGCCGAAAGGTCTACAGTGCTGCCGGCGCGAAACGTTCCGTCTCCATTGCCAAGCCATGTCTGCGCGTTCTGCTGATTGCGGTCGTAAAGAACGACGTCAGTGTGTCCGTCGAGATTAAGATCTCCTACAGCGATGATGAAAGGCGTATAGTTCCCACGATAATCCGGGGGAAGCGTAGTCGTTGTCGTCGTCGGCATACGACTGGCATTGCCCATCATGGCTGTGAGGCTATAGAAATAGTTGCTAGCAGAATCGATGAACGGGCCTGTCACCCCAACGATGTCGGATTTTCCGTCCCCGTTTAGATCGGCAACCAGACCCCATGTCAGGGCTTGTGATACGGGACCTGGATTAAAGGTCCCGTCGCCGTTTCCGAAAAGGACCTGGAGCCCATTGTGATTGAAGACAACATCAAGTTTGCCATCGCCGTCAAAGTCGCCAGTAGCGTTGCCGATGTAGGTGAGCGAACTGGAAGGTGTAAACGCCGGACCGCTGGAAAAGCCACCAGCCGGCTGTCCAAAGAAAACTTTAAAGCTGCCATCGTACTGTTGGATGAGCGCATCATCTCTTCCATCACCATTGAAATCACCCGAAATTGCCGCTGAAACCGGCTTGCCGGTATCGATCAGCGTTGAGTTCGTAAAATTTCCGGTCCTATTCCCAAACAGCAGAACAATGCCTCCCTCCGTCCCGCTGGCGATGTCCTGAACTCCATCGTTATTGAAATCTCCTGTCACCGTGACCAAGGCATTCGCAATGCCAGTCGTCGCCACCTGCGCATTTCCCAAAGTAGCGCCAGTGGAACCTGGAAGGACTCGAATCCCTGTGGCCGTCTGCAAGATGAAGTCGGCCAGACCATCTCCGTTGACATCGGCCGCTGTCAGAAGGATGTCGTTAGGCTCAATTTGACCGGTAAGCTGGAACGCGGTCCCAAAACTCCCATCGGACCTACCGGGCAAGACCCAGATGTTGCTTTGGGGATCGTTCCCCACAAGATCGGCAATGCCATCTCCTGTGACATCCACATACGCTGTAAAGGTCGCGTAATAATAGGTGTTGATCGGCCCGACAGAATAGCCGGGTCCCTCCGTGAAGCCACCGCTTCCATTGCCATAAAAGACGACTGCGCTCGTTGTGCCTCCAGAGGACAAAACGAGGACATCCAATTTGCCGTCCCCGTTAAAGTCGCGAGCATAAATCTGTGCAGGTCTGCCGATGTTGTATCTGGTGTTCGAAAATTTAGAGCTATATAGGAAATGCCCTGCGCCGTCGCCCGCTAAGAAATAAATACCTCCGTTCATAGCATCAGCAATCACCAGATCAGGCTTGCCATCACCATTGAAATCTCCTACCGCAGGGCGAAAGATCGTATATGGGTTGGATACCTGATAGTTGATCGCGGAAGCAATAGGTGCCCCAAAGGTGCCATCGCCGTTGCCTGGAAGCGTGATGATCCCAATAAACTGATTTCCAACGGCTCCGAATATCAAATCCGGTTTGTTGTCTCCATTGACGTCAGCGGAGATCAGATAGCAATTACGTCCAACGTATTGATGGCAAGAATCCGGCGGAAGATTTATCGACTGGCCGGGAATAAACGTCCCATTGCCATTCCCCAGGAGAACATGCAGGGTTGCATTGGGGACGCCATCAATATAGATGAGATCGGTCTTGCCATCGCGATTCCAATCGCCGGCGGCCACCGCACCTGGATCACCAGTTGTAGGAAGAAGGACGGGATTCTGTAACTTGCGTTCCTGGGTCCAGGATAGCGCCGGGAGAGCTAGAACAAGAAAGCATAACAATCGGCGCATAGCTCGTATTTTCCTGAAAATCGAGAAATAAGCAATCGCAAAAATAGCATGTCGTAAAGGGTTGTTCAATCGAGAATTGTGACATATTATCAGCAAGTCTTCCGAGAGAACTTCCAGGGCATGTCATTTGCAGGTAAGGATTACAAAGATCTTTTCGGCTTCAAAGGATGGATTTGCTGTTGCCTGCTTTTGGCAGCAGTCATAGCCACAGGTTGTGGCAGTGGCGGCTCATCCGGCAGTGGGAACCAGGGCGGTGGTGGCAATGGCGCAAGCGCGGACTACTCCCTGTCGCTCCAGCCTTCCAGCCTCACAGTGACGGCAGGAACCAATCAACCGGTCACATTGTCAGCCCAACTGTCGAATGGTTTCGCAGGCTCCATTAATGTTTCCATCACAGGACTCCCGGCTGGCATTACGGCTTCGCCATCCTCATTCACGCTGCAACCTTCGGGGACACAAATCATAGTCTTTGCTGCAAGCGGCACAGTTGTAGCTGGTCCAGCTTCTGCCACGATCCAAAGCTCAAGCGGTACGCTTTCGCATCAGCTTCAATTGAACCTAACGATAAAGGCTGCCACGCCTATAATTCCATCCCGATCAAAGTACCTTCGGACGGACGCGACGACATCCTACACCTCATATCCACCGCCGAACTGGACCATCTTTCACTCGCCAACGAGACGATTTTTTGCTTCTGATCCTTATACAAACCATCTCAACGTCATCGATTCGGTGACGCAGAAACAAATTTCAACCTTAGTTGTGCCGGGTGCATTCGGCCTGGATCAGGCTCCAGATGGCAGCGTCCTTTATGTCGGCACCATGATCGGCGATCTTTACGTGATCGACCCGGTACAACTGAGTATCATCAAACGCTATCCGGCGAATACGATCAGCCCTTATGGTTTCAGTGCCAACGCAGTTTACGCGCTGTCCAACGGCAAACTGCTGCTCGAAACATATAATCTCCTGCCGGGGTATTCCTGGGTTGACGGTAATGGACCACTCGCCTTGTGGGATCCTTCCAGTAACTCGATTGTCAAATTTGTCGATCCATCTAATTTCGACGGCCTCATGCCTGAAAAATCCAGCTGTTTGGCTGGGTTTGAATATGGCATCCTTACCAATAATCGCAGCCGAATCCTGCTGACTCCGATACTGACCTCACTGGGAAGCTCAATCCTCTGTTCTCTTGATCCTGTCTCAGGCTCCTGGGTCTGGTCAAAAACGCTGGCAGACGGGGGCGCCAGTGCGCTTGCGAGCCTGGCTGTAAGTCCAGACGGAAACACAGTCGTTGCTTCTACAGGAACGACTGCTTATGTGCTCGATGCGGCGACCTTGCAGTTGAAGAACTCTTTCACAACAAAATCGTCACAATCCCTTTTGAAATACCCATCGCTGGTGATAGGTCCTGACAATCAAACGCTATATATCAGCAGCGGAGCGTTTGTTTACGCATACAACATGTCCACAGGTGCTCTTGCTGGTTGGCTTCCTAATGTGCAACTAAACGGCGCAGCTGCGCCCTCTACCCCCTATATGCAAGCCGTCAGCAGCAACGGGCTTATTGCGGGTGTGCTCGATCAGGGTGTGGGCCTGTTGGACATCAATGCTTTGAACACCTCCACGGCGGGAACTCCTTTTGGTCCTGCTCTTTTGAGTACGACATACGGTCCTATCGCTGGAGGTACTACGACGACATGGCAGCTGCAGACCACATATGGAGGAGCACCATTATCCTCGGTGAGCGCGACTTTTTTTGGTAACAACCTTGCCAGTGGCGTTTCTATTTCGACGACCGGAGGCGTCACGATCTCAGCGACCTCTCCGAGTGGGGTTCCCGGTGTAGTCGATGTGACCACACTCGCAAGCGATGGTGGCGAACAGATTTTGCCTGAAGCATTTTCGTATGGCCCCACAGTACTCGAGGCCCCCACAATATACGCTACGGCTGAGGGCGGAGGCCCAGCGCAGATATTTGGATATGGGTTCGGCCCAAATGCTTTGACCAGTAGCGCTCAGCCCGTCGTAACCCCACCTTCGGATCTTCAGGTCCAGGTAGGCACCAGCAACGCGAAGCTTACCGGTTATCTTCCTCAAGCATATTTGGCCAACAGCACCTTTCTTGCTTCGCCGTTTCCGCTTGCTGGGATCGAATACATTGTTCCGCCTGGATCAGCCGGTTCTTCCGTCGACATTACTGTTAGTAACACTTCAGGTGCGACGACCCTCAAGCAGGCAATTCAGTATCTTCCTGCGGTCCAGGTCTTGCCTGCAACCGGAGCCAAGCTGGTGGACGGCATATACGATCGCCGTCGTGATCTGTACTACTTCACCGACACGAACCAGATTCGTGTGTTTTCACGCTCGCAGGGTAAATGGCTGAACCCTATCGCGATTCCTGCACCTGTTGGAGCATACGGTTCGCAGCGCCTGCTTGGCATCTGTCTCTCGCTAGATGGTTCGAAGATGGTTGTTTCTGACGCTGGCGCGATTGCGATCTATATCATCGATCCCGACAATCCAACTTCAATCAAAAGCTATCCCTTTGCGTCACAGGTATTCGGAGGCACTCCCAATATCGAAACTCCTTCTGGAGTCGCGATTACCAATTCAGGGACCGTCTACTTTACGACGTTCGATCTCAACGGTACAGGCGCTCCCTTCCTGATGACGTTGGATCCGTCAACAGGAAGGATTTCTACCTATGGAGGGTTTGTTTATACGTTCTCGTCGGAAGGGCCATATCAGTATGGTCGTCTACCGATGAGTGCCGACGGCGCAAGAATCTACCTCAATTCTTCCGGGATTATCGCCGCTATTGATGCTTCTACTGGAGCAGTTACTTATCCCTTTGAGAGGACCGGAAGCATCGGACAGGGCGGCTATGAGGTCGTGCTTGCTCCTAGCCAAACCAATCTGTTTGCAGACGGCTTCATGATGGACAGCAATATGAACCTGCTTGGCATGCTCGCCCTCAACTGGAGGGAGAGCGTCGACGCAGACCCCGTCTACGGCGCAACAATGTCGACGGACGGGGGGCTGTTCTTTCAACCCAACACACATTCCATTGATGTCTTTGACGCCAGAACGGGAGTCTTCCGGTCGCGCATCTCGCTTCCTGTTGCTCTCTCTCCCTCTTATAGAGCTCTAGTGAGCGACGGGAAAGACAATGTCCAGATAGGTATTACGAGCAACGGAGACAGTATTGCGGTCATTGACCTCGGTTCTCTGCCAGAGCCTCCTCCAGTAGCTCATCTCATTCATCCGCACGATGATGAAAATGGGAACGCAAACGTCTGGAGTTCTCAGAGTTCGATCCAGCATTTTCTGCGTCAGGAAACTGCCCCGCTCACAACCGGTGTCAAGCCGCAACATCGTATCGTCAACATTATGCAGCGCACAGCCGAACCCAACAATCTATCCATACCGTGAGGTGCAGCCAGTACCTATGAGGGCTCAGAATTTCCTGGACGAGGTTACCTAATTTGAAGCTGAGGTTGCCTTTGTAAGGCTATCGGGTTTGGATGACATGGTGCGGGATCAACAGTAAAACTCTATGGCTCGGATTCCTTCGATACGAAGTACAGCCCCGGCAGAATCCAAGGTATCCAGACGGCTGTGCTAAAGAGGAATCCCGATCCGACTCACATTAGTACATCGTTTGTGGAACGTCAGAACCTCACCATGCGCATGAGCATCCGCTGATTTACACGCCTGAGCAATGGCTTCTCGAAAAAACTCCAGAACCATGAGGCGTCTGTTGCACTCTATTTCATGTATTACAACTTCTGTCGGGTGCATCAAACGCTCCGTGTCACGCCAGCAATGGAAGCCGGATTCACGGATCACGCCTGGATAATTGCTGAATTGGCTTCCCTCGCACCTGAGCCGGGACCAAAACCGCGTGGCCCTTACAAGAAAAGAATTTTAAACTGACCCACTACCGGCTTGCCAAGGGAGTTCTTCGACCTCGAATACGCGGTCTATAATCACCAGACCGAGCGCAAACACAGCCCAGACGCATGCGAGCCACCATGGCTACGTAGATTCATGCCAGGCAAGCGAGGCAAGCAGAATCGTTGCTGTTCAGGTATGTCCCCATGCGGTATAGCCTCTGTATGGAGCGTCAGATAAGGTGCAGAAACGCGATATGGCATAAAGACTGTGGCGCAAATAACAAAGGGCAGATAGCGCTCAATTGCTCTCTGGGCGTACAGGTTTGAATCCAAGCAATTGAGCGGATACAAAGAGAGCGAGCAGATGTTCCTGATAGGTCAGGCCGGCAAGCCTGATTCGGCGGCCAATCAGGCGAAGTGATACAGCGAGTCCGAGCCATACCACTGCGACCCAAGCCAGAGCAATCTCGAACGAGGCGAGCGCTACAAGTCGTAGATCCGAATCCTGCTGTGTCCACCAAGTAAATCAACAGCTTGGCGATGTAATTCATGAAAGCCGGGAACATCCTGGGAATCTGTGGATCGCCTCGTTGCAGGTGTAAAGAAATTCGTTGCTGATAGATGCCCGCACAGATTAAGCTTTCGGACGCTGAAAGGCGCTGGGTAGACGAAGGACTGGAGGCTTGGCCATGGAGCTGCGAATCAGTACGATTCCGTCACCGGAAGACCCCCCGTGGAGGAGCACCGACTACCAGTCGGAGCTGCGGGAGCTTGGAGTGAGGCTTCGGGCGGACGGCCTTGCGATTCGCGAGGTGAACTCTCCTGCGCCTTGCTCGGATTGCCCACCGGCGGTCTCGGGGGAGTGGAAGGTCCCACTCGACGCCGCGCTGGCGCCGGCTCTGGAGGCCCCGCTGGGTACATGGTTGCAGGCCCGCCACGGCCGCACTGCACGGCTGCGTATTGGAGAGATCGAGGCGGACGTGCGAGACGTCCACGAACTGGCAAGGGTCATCAGGGTCGCCAAGTGCTATCAGGACGTCACGGAGAGCGAGAGCAGTTAGCCGCTCAGTACGCGTTAGATGTGTGCGATGCGAGTTGGTTAATGCAGCCATTCTAAAAAAAGGTTTGGCGCGCAGCCCAGCAGCAGAATGATCAGCGCAATGGCGCAAAGAGCAAGCTGGCTTACGATCGGCACTTGTAGCGAAACGGCCCCGGAAGGCGGCTCCGCGATATAGATGCGCTTCAACACTTGCAGGTAGTAGTAGAGAGATACTGTGCTCATGGCGATGGCCAGAACCACCAGCCAGAGCAGGCCGAGCGTATGTTGCCCCGCGGACAGCGTTGAAGCGAAGAGAAAGAATTTGCCGAAGAACCCCGCCAGGGGCGGAATTCCTCCGAGCGAGAGCAGAAAGATCAGCATGCAGAAGGAGAGCACGGGTGCACGGCGGCTGAGCCCGGCAAAGTCGGAGAGCTTTTCACCGCCAGCCCGTTCTTCGACAATTGAGACGACACCAAAGGCGCCAATCACGGTCAGCGCATAGGTGACCGCGTAGTAGAGCAGCGCGCCGAAGCTCAGTTCGGTGTGCGATACGAGCGCCAGCAGGATGTATCCTGCCTGCGCGATTGCCGAGTAGGCAAGCAGCCTGCGGACGCTGGTCTGCATGATGGCGACGAGATTTCCCAGGACCATCGACAAAGCTGCAACGACTGCGACAACTGGGACCCAGCCTGAAGCGTAGCGTCTCCAGTCGGCGCTGCCCTCTGCTCCCGCGAAGCCGACGGTCATCACCTGGTAGAAGATGACGAAGCCCGCGACCTTTGCGGTGGAGGCGATCAGGGCCGCGCTGTTGGCGGGCGCTCCTTCGTAGACGTCTGGCGCCCAGAAATGAAATGGGACTGCCGCGACCTTGAAGCCAAACCCGAGGACGATCATGACGATTGCCACCGCCAGCAGCGGGTCCAGGTGCGTGCTTTTCATTGCGTGCGCAATTTGCACGAGATTGGTTGAGTTGGACAGGCCGTAGAGAAGGCTCAGCCCAAACAACAGGAATGCGGCCGACGTTCCACCGAAGAGAAAATACTTCAATGCGGCTTCTGCTGAATGCGCGCTGCGCTTGTTGAATGCTGCCAGAACGTACAGAGAGAGGCTCAACAGCTCCAGCGAGAGAAAGATGAGCAGGACATTCTGCGAGCTTACGAGGAACATCATGCCTACGGTTGCAAAGAGGGTGACAGCAAAGTATTCGCCAACGTGCGACGTAAAAGAAGAGTCAACCGAAAGGGCCACGATAAATACTGTCAGGACGAGCAGGGCGATCTGAACCAGCTGTGTCTCCGGTCCAATGACGAGAGTTCCATCAAAGATGTTGGCCTGTTGTGGAGCGCACACGATCTGGGCGATTGCGCCAATGCAGCCGAGCCCGGAGATGACGGCTCCCGCAGTACGCGGGGTATGCGTCTGAGCGGTTCGGGAGATCAGGAGATCTACGCCGAGCACGAGTAGTGCCGTGACAAGCACAATCACCTCAGGCAGGAGGAGATGAAGGAGCGCGGCATAGGAGACTGCGATCATTGCCAGTGTCCTTTCCGCAGGCCATCAAACAGCGGCGAGTTCAGGGCTGGAATGATCAGCTTCAAGAGCAGTTGCGGATAGAGTCCGATCGTCACGCTGGCGACAATCAACAGGACAGCCCCGAGGCGTTCAGGCATTGAAATGGGAGGAAGCGGCTGCACTGTACTCTCTGGGGCGGCGTCGGAGAAGAAGGCTTTCTGCATGGCGCGCCATGTGTAGGCAACGGAGATTGCAATTCCGATGCCTGCGCCAACGACATAGATGGGAAATGCGCTCCAGGCTCCGACGAGAACCTGGAGTTCAGCTACGAAGCCGCTGAAACCGGGCATTCCAATGGAAGCGATTGCAGCAAGAACGAATGCGGCCGTTGCGAAGGGAATGGCTTTATTGAGGTGCATCCTGCTGAGCGCGTCCAGATCGCGAGTGTGTGTACGGTCGTAGACCATGCGTCCGACGATGGCGAACAGCAGGCCCGCCAGGACGCCATGAGAGAACATCTGCAATACCGCTCCGGTGAGACCGATGCGGCTCAGGGTCATGAGGCCTAACAGCACAAAGCCCATGTGGCTGACACTGGAGTAGCCGATGACGAATTTGAAGTCCTGCTGTACAAGCGCGACCAATGCGCCGTAGACGATGCCGATTACCGCAAGCAGGCTGAAGACATCGCGCCACGAAGCGAGGCCCAGCAAAGTGAATCCCCACGGATCGAGTCCGTGAGGAAACAGGGTCATGGCCACGCGCAAGCAGCCGTATGCGCCGAGCTTCATCACGACTCCGGCAAGCAGCATGGAGGCTGCTGTGGGCGCGGCGACATGGCCTGTAGGTGCCCATGTATGGAAGGGCCAGAGGCCGGCAAGAATGCCGAAGCCGACAAACATGAGCGGAAACGCCCACATTTGAAAGTGAGGAGAGAATGGAAATTGCGACAGTGCAAGAAGGTCCATCGTCCTTGCGCCCGCGACAACGTATGCCGCGACCAGCACAACGAGCACCATGGCGCTGCCCACCAGCGAGTAGAGGGCAAGCTTCATGGCAGCGTATTCGCGCTGCGTGGAGCCCCAGATGGCGATGAGGAAATACTTTGGGATGATGGCGATCTCGTAGAAGACAAAGAGCAGAAATATGTCGGCGCTGAGGAAGACGCCGTACACGCCTCCGATCAGCGCGAGATAGAGCGCGAAGAACTCGTTTGCGCGGTGCTCGATGTTCCAGGAGAAGAGGACGCCGGCGATGGCGACGATTCCAGTGAGCAGGACCAACACGAGGCTGATGCCATCGGCGGCAAGATGGTACTCGATGCCGAGCGACGGAATCCACGATCGATGAACGATCGTCGTCATGACTCCGTCTGCGTGCCGCAGCAACTGAGCGAGCGTGACTGCAAACCCCGCGATTGCTGCCAGCAATGCGATGCCGCGCGACACCCTTGCAGGCAGCCGCAGCAACACCAGCGCCAGCGCTCCCAGAAACGAGATGTAGATGGTCCAGGCGAGCACGGGGCTAGTACCTCATCTGTTGCACCAGTCTGACGACTGTGCTGTTAAGAATGCCGAGGATGAGTTGCGGAAAGAGGCCCAGCGCGAACATGAGGCCGATTGGCGGCAACAGCGCGAGCCGTTCGGCGGTTGTCAGGTCCGCCATGGTTGACCACCGCTCATTGAGCGGCTCGGAGAAGACACGTTGAAGGATTGTCAGGATGAAGATAGCCGTCACGAGCAGGCCGATGAGGGCGAGCGCAGCAGCCCATGACGCGAGAGGGAAGACGCCTCGAAAGATGAGGAACTCTCCGATGAAGCCGTTCAGGCCGGGCAGCCCAAGAGAGGAAAACATGGCGATGCCCATCAACCCGGTGAAGACGGGAACGATTTTTCGCAGGCCGCCGAAATCGTTCAAGCCGCGCAGGCCAGCGCTGCGCGCTTCGAGCAACGCCACAAACCAGAACAGTGTCGCGGCAGTCAGTCCGTGGTTGAACATCTGAAGGATTGCGCCATCGAGAGCGGCGACCTGGGCTGTGGTTGTAGACGCAGCATTGCCGGTGAGGCTTGCAGAAGCAAAGATCGCCATCATGCAGTAGCCGAGGTGATTGACTGAGGAGTAGGCGAAGATGCGCTTCAAATCCTTTTGCGCGAGAGCCGCAAAGGCGGAGAGAACCACTGTGCCGACGGCGAGCCACAACAGCGGCGTCAGCACAGATCGAATCTGCGGAGAAAAGATAGGGAGAACGATTCGAAGGAATCCGTAGACGCCCATCTTCGACATCGCGCCGGTGAGCAGCATGGTCGTGCCGGTTGGCGCTTCTGCGTATGCCGAAGGCAGCCAGGTATGAAATGGAATGAGCGGGACCTTGACGGCGAAGCCGAGAAAGACGCCGCCAAAGATCAGGAGCGCCATCTGCTCCGGCGTAAACCTGTGCCAGGCGAGATTCGCCAGTGCCGGGACGAGTTTCCCGCCTCGCGCCAATTCAGACAGACGAATGAAATCGAATGTTCCGGTGCACTGAAACAAAGCGAGAAACGCGAGCAGCAGTGCGACGCTTCCAGCCATGGTGTAGACGAGAAACTGCGTCGCTGCGGAGGCGCGTTGCGGCCCGCCCCAAAGTTGTATGAGAAAGAAGGCGGGGATGAGGCTCAACTCCCAGAAGATGAACCAGTGGAAGAAGTTTAGCGCCGTGAATGTTCCGAACAGTCCCGCCTGGAGGAACAGGACCAGAGCGAAGTAGAGTCTCTCACGCTCGCGGACCTGCGACGATGCGGCAATCGACATCGTGACTACAAGGGCTGAAAGCAGCAGCATCGCGAGGCCAAGCCCGTCGATGCCCAAGTGATACTCCGCGCCAAGCGGGGGTATCCATGCGTGCCATTCCTGAAACTGGAGAGCCCCGGATGCCGCGTCGAACCGATGATAGAGGATGAGCGTTAGAGCAAGTGCAATGAGGCTGAACGCTAACGCAAGCACTCGAGCACGCTTCTTCTGCCTGTCGCCAAGGGCAAGAATTGTGATGGCGCCGACAAGCGGCACGGCAGTCAGCAGTGTAAGGAACGGGAAGGCCGTCATCCGTGGCGACCCCAGATGAGGAATAGGACGAATCCTGCAAAGGCGATTCCGATGATTCGGAGATAACTCTGCGCGCGTCCACCCTGTAGGCGCGAAAGAAGCCGTCCGCTAAGAGCTACTCCCTGACAGCTTTGATCGAAGGTGCGATTGACCACAAAGACATCCGTCGAGCGGCTCAGCCAGGAAGCCCCAAGCGCAAGCGAGGAGACGAGCCGAACCGCGCCGTGGAAGACCCATCGATCGAGCCAGTCACACGCGGCGGCGCACCATGTGGTGAAGCGAACAAAGGTCGCTGCGTAAAACGCATCCACAAACCAGCCGTTACGGAGGAGATGGAACATTCGTGGACTGAATTGTTCGAGGGCGTCAGGCGCTTGAGGAGTGCCGGCCGGTTTGTAGCTATAAAGCAACCAGCCTGTAGCCAGGCCAATCAGGAGAAGGGCCGTTGATGAAAACATGACAGCCAGGACGCCGCTCTCTCCGAATCCCTGAAGATCGAACCGTACACGCTGGCCGTTGAGAAATGCGCTGAACCATGGCCACACCGGAGTGCCGACCAGACCCAACAGCATGGAACAACCAGCCAGGATGACGAGCGGGAGTGTCATGAGGGCGGGGCTTTCGTGGGGAGCCGTTTCAGATTCCGCCTGATGGGGTCTCCCAAAGAAGACATAGATGACCTGCCTCGTCATGTAAAAGGCGGTGAGCAGGACACCAAAGGAAGCCAGATAGAACGGAGCCCGCGATACGCTCCAGGTGGATGCTGCATGCAGGATCGCATCCTTGCTCCAGAAGCCGGAGAAGAGGAGCGGGAAGCCACACAGAGCCATCATGCCTACGGCGTATGTGGCGAATGTGATCGGCATCAGCTTGCGCAATCCACCCATGCGACGGATGTCCTGCTCCTCGTGGCAGCCATGAATGACCGACCCCGCGCCCATGAACAGCAGGGCCTTGAAAAATGCGTGCGTGATGAGATGAAACATCCCCACGGCAACGCCGCCGACACCAAGACCGAGCATCATGTAGCCGAGCTGCGAGACGGTGGAGTAGGCAAGGATGCGCTTGATGTCATCCTGAGCGACGGCAATCGTCGCTGCGAAGACGGCCGTGATTGCGCCAACCCAGGTGACAACGTGCAAAGCGGTTGTTGACATGGGAGGCAATCCGGGCCCGCTCATCAGCGGATAGACTCGCGCAATCAGGAAGACACCGGCGGCGACCATCGTAGCCGCGTGAATCAACGCGCTCACTGGCGTTGGGCCTTCCATGGCGTCCGGCAGCCAGACATGCAGCGGCACCTGGCCGGATTTCCCGACTGCGCCGCAAAAGATGAGCAGTGCAATTCCCGTGGAGGCGGCCATGCCGATGCTTGTCGTCTGCGTGAAGAGATGGATGAGCGCGGTTTGCTCAAGACAGCCTGCGCCGCTGTCGTAGAACAGCAGGGTGCCTGCCTGGGAGTACAACCAGACCATTCCCAGCAGGAACGCGAGATCGCCGATGCGCGTCGTGATGAATGCCTTCTTTGCCGCGGCTGCCGCGCTGGGTCTGTGATACCAGAAGCCGATGAGCAGATAGGATGTGAGGCCGACGATCTCCCAGCAGATAAAGAGCAGCAACAGGCTGTTCGCAATCACGAGGCCCAGCATGGCTCCGGCGAAGAGCGAGAGAAAGCAGAAGAAGCGCGTGAAGTTATCGTCGTGCGCCATGTAGCCGACGCTGTAGATGAAGATCAGCAGGCCGACGAAAGCGACCATCACCAACATCACGGCTGTAAGCGGATCGAGAACCCATCCCACCTTGAGCCACTCGCTGCCTATCTGAAACCAGCCGAAGTTGAAGACCTGCTTCGCTGCGCCCTCCTGATTGCCGAAGCGGAGGGCTTCCGCAAATGCAATCAGCGACAGCAACAGCGAGAGCGACATGGAGCCAATGGCCACCGATGCTGCAAACAGCCGTTGCCTGCGAGGAGCCAGCGCGCTCAGACCTGCAGCCAGCACGGGCATTGCGGGAACGAGCCAGAGGTTATGGACAATCCAGGTCACTTTCAGCTCATCCCCTCATCGAATGGATCCGGTCGAGATCTGTTGTCTTGAAATGTCGATACACTGCGATGATCAGGGCCAGGCCAACCGCAGCCTCAGCCGCTGCAACACCGATGGAAAAGAGAGTGAACATGATGCCGGTCAGTGCTTCGGGATGGGGGCTGTAACGCCAGAAGGCGATGAAGTTCAGATTCGCGGCGTTGAGCATCAGTTCGATTCCGATCAGCACGAGTATGGCGTTGCGGCGGACGAGCGCGCCAGCCAGACCGATGGCGAAGATGAGTGCGGATACGAGAAGATAGTTGACCGAGGCTGTCATTTCTTCCTCCCCTGTTCGCGCATGGCAATCGTCACCGCTCCTATAAGCGCGGCCGTTAGCAGCAGGCCAATGACTTCGAGCGGAAGCACGTACTGCGACATCAAGGCGTCGCCGATCTGCTTGACCGTGATCTCGGGACGCGGCAGTATCGCAATCGCCGACACCGCGCTCGAACGGATCGACCAGGCAAGCACCGCAAATACAGCGACGGCGACGAGGGTGCTTGTGAGCCATCCAGACGAAAGAGCCGGCCGCAGGAGCGGTTCGTGACTTCGCGTAAGGAGTATGGCGAAGACGATGAGGATGGCTACGGCGCCGACATAGACCAGGATTTGTGCAAAGCCGACGAACTGAGCGCCAAGCTGGAGATATAAACCGGCTAGTCCCGCAAAGGCCAGCATAAGCGCCAGCACGCAGTGGACAAGGTTGCGCAGCGTCAATGCGGCAAGCGCCCCGGCAACGGTGAACACAGCGATGATGGCAAATGACAAACTCACTTCTCCCGGCACGTCTCCTTGTTCAGTGGCCTTCGTTCTGCGTTCGTCACAACAGTGGCATTTTCGTTAATTCCTGCGTCTTCAGCAACAGATACTTCTTTGCAAAGCAAAATGGCACGATGGCCTGCGTTCATCAGGTTCTTAATCGGCGAACCGGTAGGTACGTTTTTCCAGCCTGTTCGACTGCATGAGGCCGCGGCCAAGCAGCAGGTAAGGGACAACAACAAGGGTTGCGCCGACAAGCCATCGAATAGCGCCGGGCGGTAAGAAATGCCAGATGGCAGCGGCAAAGATGTTGACCAGCGCCATCGGCAGCATGAACTTCCACGCAAAGTTCATCAGATGGTCCATGCGCAGGCGAGGAAGCGTGCTGCGGATCCAGATCAGCATGGCAATCAGCACGAGGAGCTTGGCAAAGAACCAGAGGTACGATGGCACCCATGTGAGAAAGGAAAATGGCGCGGCCCAGCCTCCGAGAAAGAGTGTGATGGCCAGCCCGCAGATCGCGAACATGCCGATATATTCACCGAGAAAGAAGAGAGCGAACTTGAAGCCTGAATACTCGACGAAGTAGCCCGCGATAATTTCGGATTCGCCCTCGGGCAGATCAAACGGCGAACGATTGGATTCCGCGATGCCAGCGATCATAAAGAGCACGAAGCCGGCGAAACCCCACGGCGTGAAGACAAACCAGTGGGGCCAGATCCCCGAATAGCCAACCTGGCTTTTCACGATGGCGACCGTCGATAGAGCGCCCGCAGCCATGACGACGGTCATCGTGGAAAGGATGAGAGGGATCTCGTAGCTGATCATCTGCGCGATGGCGCGCATCGCGCCAAGCAGCGAGTACTTGTTGCGGCTGGACCAGCCCGCCATGAAGATCGTGAGTTCGACGACCGAGCCCGCGGCAAAAAAATACAGCAGCCCGGCGTCGAGGTTGATAGCAACCATGTTCCGGCCCAAAGGCAGAACCGCATAGCCAAGAAAAGCCGCGACGACGAGCGCGATCGGCGCCAGCAGGTGAACGACGCCGTCTGCTGCGTGCGGAACGATGTCTTCCTTGATCAACGATTTTACCCCGTCGGCGAGCGGTTGCAAGAGGCCAAAGGGGCCGACTCGATTGGGGCCGTACCGGTTCTGGAAGCGGCCTAGTCCTTTGCGCTCAAGAATGGTCGTCAAAGCGAACAGGGAAGCGAACACGACAAGAATCGCGACGGCTGACAGCACAGCAGAAGAGAGCGGTCGCGCCCAGACAGGCGAATGCTCCAGAATCCAGTGCTTGAGTAGAACGAAGATTTGGTCCATCGTCTCGGTCATGGCTGTCAGTTGGTTGCAGGTTGAGTTGTTGTCGAGGTGCTTCCATCCGCGGCTGGCTTCGCTCTGGCCTCCGCTTTGGCTTTCGCTGCCGCCAGGCGTTCGTCGACTGCAGTTGCAGTAGCGGGATGAATCTGGTGAAAGTAGCTGTTGGGCTTCGCCAGTTGCTCTCTGTTCCACAGCAGTCCGTCGAAGCGATCAGTCGTGCTCAGCTCGAATGCGTTGTCCATCTCGATGGCATCGAACGGGCAGACTTCAACGCAGATCTGGCAGCTCATGCAGACCGAGACGTCGATGTTGAAGACCGCCGGATAAAACTGCTGCTTGCCCGTGTAGTCGGGCTTCTTGTCGCTGCTCTTTTCGATGAAGATGCACTTGGGCGGGCATTCTTTTTCGCATATCTGGCAGGCGACGCAGCGCAGGCCTGCCTGCCAGTCGCCGCCGTCGTAGACGAGGAAGGGAAAATTGCGCGCAGCTTCGGGTTGCGGCAGGCGCTCTTCAGGAAACTGAACGGTGGTCAGCCGGTCCTTGCTGACGTAGCTGCCGAAGAAGTTTCTGGCGGTCTCCACCAGTCCTTTCAGGATGCCCTCACCCAGCATTAGCGGTCCACCTCTCCCAGCACAATATCCACGGTGCCAAAGATCACAATCGTGTCGGCGACACTGTAACCGCGGCACATCTCTTCAAGGACGGTCAGGTTGATCAGACTTGGCGGACGGACGCGGTACCGGTATGGATTGGGCGAACCGTCGCTGATCAGATAGAAGCCGAGCTCGCCTTTGGGCGCTTCGATCCGTCCGTATGCTTCGCCGGGTTTTGGGCGGAAGCCGCGGATCTTTGCCTTGGGGTCCATGATGGGCCCCGGTGGAAGGTCGCGCAGCGCCTGATTGAGAATTTTCAGCGATTCGCGCATCTCCAGCATGCGGACCATGTAGCGGTCGTAGACATCGCCATGCTCGCCCAGCGGGATTTTGAAGTCGAAGCGGTCGTAGATACCGTACTTGTCCACTTTGCGGATATCGTAGTTCACACCCGACGCGCGCAGCATCGGGCCGGTCACGCCCGCGTCGATTGCCAGTTCTTTCTTCAGCACGCCGACACCCTGAGCGCGCGCCATGAAGATCTCGTTGCCGGTCAACAACTGCTCGTATTCGTCGAGGAAGCGTGGGAACTCAACAACAATCTTCTTTGCCTGTTCGAGCCAGCCGGCGGGCAGCTCCACGCGACAGCCGCCAAAACGCATGTAGTTGCACATCATTCTTGAGCCGGTAAGCGACTCGAACAGATCGAGTATCTTTTCGCGCTCACGGAAGGCGTACATCAGCGGCGTGCCGCTGGCGCCCATCTCCTGCGTCAGAAAGCCGATGGTGGCGGTGTGATTGACCAGGCGAGTAAGTTCGGCAGTGATGACGCGTATGTACTCGGCGCGCTCGGGAACCTGTAGCCCCGCCAGCTTTTCGACAGCCAGCGCATAGGCCCAGTTGTTGGTCAGCGAGCAGATATAGTCGAGTCGGTCGGTGTAGGGCATCGAGGCAAGGTAGCTGGCCGACTCGGCGATCTTCTCGTGGTTGCGATGCAGGTAGCCGAAGACGGGCTTCAGCTTTACCACCCGCTCGCCGTCGAGCACGACGTCCATGCGAAAGACGCCGTGCGTCGATGGATGATGCGGCCCCAGAGCAATCTCCAGCAGCTCACCCTGACCGTCGCCGGTAACGAGGACTTCGTTCATCTCTTCCTTTAGCGGTGTTGTGGTCATGCTGGTCATGATGATTGCGACTGCCCCATGGCGTGCTGCTTTGCCTTTGCCAGAACGTCATCGTGCGGTGTCGGTTCGTACTCGTAATCGTTGGGTTCGACGTAATCCCGGCGCATGGGATGGTCTTCGAACTCATCCCACATCAGAATGCGGCGCAGGTCGGGGTGGCCGTCGAAGATGATTCCATAGAGGTCGAAGATCTCGCGCTCCTGAAACTCGGCGCTTCGCCAGACCGGGGTCAGCGAGGGCAGATGAACGCTGTCCGCGCGGTTCTCTGTGCGCAGCCGAACGACGACAGGGCCGTGCTTCCTCTCCATGGAATACAGGTGGTAGACGGCTTCGAGATATCCGTGCGTGTGCTCTGTTGCAAGCCAGTCCACGCCAGTGACGTTGGAGCAGTAATCGAGGCGCAACTCTCGGTCGTCGCGCAGAAACGTTGCTGCTTCTACTGCGTGAGCAGAATCGAGCAGCAGCGAGTGCTGTCCCGAGGGGCTGCCGTTCGGGATGATCTCCGCGCGGCAGCCGGGGATAGCTGCTTCGAGCCTGAGCTTAATCTCCTCCAGCATCGACCTCTCCTGCCGCGCATGAATCGATGTTGTTGAGGATACGAAAGACCTCAGGGTTGTTCGGCGGTTCGAGATCGTGCGCGCCAAACCGCGGCACGACAAATTCGCTGGGTGCTTCGGGATCGAGATGGCGCGGCCGGCCTTCGCCTGTCAGCGTTTGTGCATCGATCTTTTTCTGCAAGGTCATGAACGCATCGATGAGGGCCTCGGGGCGCGGAGGGCATCCGGGAATATGCACGTCCACGGGAATGTAGCGGTCGATACCCTTCAAAACGTTGTATCCCTGCTTGAAGGGGCCGCCGGAGATGGCGCACGCGCCCATGGCGATGACGTACTTCGGCTCCGCCATCTGGTTGTAGAGGCGCACCACCTGAGGGGCCATCTTCTTGGTCACGGTGCCGGAGACGATGATCAGGTCCGCCTGACGGGGTGAAGGCCTGAAGACCTCGGCGCCGAACCGCGCCAGATCGTAGCGCGCCATGCTCGTGGCAATCATCTCGATGGCGCAACAGGCGAGGCCAAACGTCATCGGCCACACGGAGTTCTTCCGGCCCCAGTTGTAGAGCTCTTCAAGGGTCGTTGTGACGATCCCCTGTTTGCTCAACTCGATTCTGAGCTTCTGGTCCATTGCGACCCCATGCCGCCCTGTCTCTTCGACGCTCCGCGCTGTCATTTGTTCTGCCCGCCCGTCATGCCCAGGTCAATACGCCTTTCTGCCAAGCCCACACCAGCCCCTCGACCAGCAGGAGCAGAAAGACCATCATGGCGATTGAGGCACCCACACTTAGACCGCCGAATGCGACGGCGAACGGGAGCAGGAAGATCGCTTCTACATCGAAGATCAGAAAGATGATCGCGTAAAGGTAGTACTCCGGCCTGAAGGGAATCCAGGCGCTGTCTTTTGCCTCCAAGCCGCATTCATAGGTGGAGTTTTTGTGCGGTCCGGGTTTGCGCGGCGAGAAGCTCTTTGACCAGAGCCATGCAAGTACGAGCGGAGCGATTGCAAAACCTGCGGCAGCGATCGCAAGGACCACGATGGGCAGATACACGCCGAAGACCGGAGGATTCATAAACACCTGAGCCGGAAAATCTTAACAACCGAAGCTACTGCTCAAAACAGTGAAGCGGCTTGATTTCTCCATCAGCATTTACGCCAGATCAAGTTATCAATTGAACTTCGATGCGTCAAAAGCAATTCGCTCCAGAAGCTGGTGTTGTACGTCGTGGGACGACACAAATCCCGCATTGGAATGGATGTGGTATTGTGGCTTGTTCGTGAAACTCCCAGGTCTTGTTCAAGGAGGGGGAATTACCCATGGCGGCAGAAAACGTCGCGCGGACAGCCACTGAAGGCGGGCCCCAGGCCGAAACAGAGATGGTTCGGCAGGCTGCGCGGGAAAACATCGTCAACGACTTCAGCATCCAGGTCGCGACGGTCAACGGGTCGGGATCTCAGTCGGCCAACCTTGTGCTGCTGCGGTCCATCTTCCGGATGGGCATTCCAGTCAGCGGCAAAAATCTCTTTCCTTCCAACATCGCCGGCCTGCCGACCTGGTACACGATCCGCGCCAGCAAAGATGCATACATCGCGCGCAAGAAGGAGATCGACGTCCTGATTGCGATGAACCCGGAGACATGGCAGGAGGACATGCTCTCTCTGCCGGCGGGAGCGGCGGCTATCTATGAAGAATCCGCCAATCTTGGCCAGCTTCGGAACGATGTCGCCTGCTACCCGGTGCCGTTCGACAAGCTGACGGCCGCAGTCTGTCCTGAGGCCAAGCTGCGCAAGCTGGTCAAGAACATGGTCTACGTCGGCGTCGCCGCGCATCTTCTCAAGATGGACATGGTCGCGGTCGAAGCCGCCTTGCGCAAGCAGTTTGCCAAGAAGGTGAAGGCTGCGGATCTCAACTGGGCCGCGGTCCAGGCGGGCTTCGAGTACGCCTCGGCAAACTTCACCAAGCACGATCCCTTTGTGCTGGAGCCGATGAACGAGACGGCAGGAAAGATCATCATCGACGGAAATGCGGCGGCTGCGCTGGGTTGTGTCTTTGCAGGCTGCACGGTGGCGATGTGGTATCCCATCACGCCGTCGTCGTCGCTGGTCGAAAACTTCATCGATCTCGCAAAGCGGTATCGCGTCGAAGAGAACGGCAAGGCCACCTTTGCGGTGGTGCAGGCCGAAGACGAGCTGGCGGCAATTGGCGCCGTGCTTGGCGCGGGCTGGGCCGGAGCGCGCGCCATGACGGCGACCTCCGGGCCGGGCATCTCGCTGATGGCCGAGTTTGCCGGGCTTGGCTATTACGCCGAGCTGCCGGGAGTGATCTTCGATGTGCAGCGCTCGG
Source organism: Acidobacteriota bacterium (assembly GCA_018268895.1). NCBI lineage: Bacteria > Pseudomonadati > Acidobacteriota > Acidobacteriota bacterium. The sequence goes on from JAFDVP010000013.1 coordinate 229,839, forward strand.
GGCCGTCGACCGGCCTACCCACCCGCAACCAGCAGGGCGATCTGCTCTCTGTCGCGTTTCTGTCGCACGGAGACACCAAGCACGTCATGTTGATTCCGGGCAATGTCAGAGAGTGCTACGAGATGGCGCAGGCGGCGTTTGACCTGGCGGAGCAATTGCAAACGCCTGTCTTCGTCATGTCCGATCTCGATCTCGGCATGAACAACTGGATGTCCGACCCCTTTACTTACTCCGGCAAGCCGTTGAACCGGGGCAAAGTGCTGAGCGCGGAGGACCTGAAGAAGCTGGGAGGGTTTGCCCGCTATAAAGATGTGGACGGTGACGGCGTGGGCTATCGCACGCTGCCGGGAACCGACCATCCTCTTGCGGCCTACTTCACGCGCGGCTCGGGTCACAACGAAAAGGCGCAATACACTGAGCGTCCCGACGACTACTTCAACAATATGGAGCGGCTGGCAAAGAAGTTCGAGACGGCGCGCTCGCTCGTTCCGCGGCCCGAGGTCGTCGAGACGGGCAAGGCGAAGGTCGGGTTGATTGCGTTTGGGACCTCCGATTTTGCAACGCGTGAGAGCCGCGATCAGTTACGCAAGGAGTACGGGCTCGAAACCGACTACCTGCGACTGCGCGCCTATCCCTTCACGAGCGAAACCCACGACTTCATCGCCTCGCACGAGCGCGTGTACGTGATTGAGCAGAACCGCGACGCGCAGATGCTGAGCCTGCTGAAGCTGGATGTAAAGGCCGAGGATGTTGTCAGACTGCGCAGCATCCGCCACTTCAACGGGCTGCCGATTGACGCGCGGTCGATCACCGACGATCTTGTCACGCAGGAAGGAATCTAATGGCAACAACTCCAGCTACATCCAATGCGGAGACGTTGAAGCCGGCAGTGAAGACCAACAGGATCGGGCTTCAGGTTCTCGACTACCGGGGCGGCAAGACGACGCTTTGCGCCGGCTGCGGCCATAATGCAATCTCCGAACGTATCATCGATGCCTTCTATGAGATGGGAGTTCAACCGGAACGGCTGATGAAACTCTCGGGCATCGGCTGCTCCTCAAAGAGCCCGGCCTATTTCATGAGCCGGTCGCATTCGTTCAACAGCGTTCACGGGCGCATGCCCTCGATTGCAACCGGCGCTCTGCTGGCCAACCACACCATGAAGGCGCTGGGCGTGAGCGGCGACGGGGACACCGGCTCCATCGGCATCGGGCAGTTTGTCCACATGCTCCGGCGCAATCTCCCGATCATCTACATTATCGAGGACAACGGCGTCTACGGTCTGACGAAGGGGCAGTTCTCCGCGACCGCGGATATCGGGTCAAAGCTGAAGACCGGCGTGATCAACGATCTTCCGGCGATCGACCTATGCGCTCTTGCGATTCAACTGGGAGCTTCCTTTGTGGGGCGGTCCTTCTCGGGCGACAAGAAGCAGTTGCTCGCCATGCTGAAAGCGGCGATCGCGCACAATGGGACGGTCGTGATCGACGTCATCTCGCCATGCGTTACGTTCAACGACCACGAAGGCTCGACGAAGAGCTACAAGTACATGCAGGAGCACGAAGAGGCGATCTCCGAGGTTGGCTTCGTGCCCTACTTTCAGGAGATCGATGTGGAATACGATCCGGGCACGACGATCGACGTGACGATGCACGACGGCAGCCATCTGCGCCTGCGCAAGCTGCATGAAGACTTCGATCCGACGGACAACGTTGGAGTAGTTTCCACACTGATGGCGGCGCATGCAAAGGACGAAGTCCTGACCGGCATCTTTTATGTGAACACAGCGAAGCCCACGTTCACCGAGCTGTTGAACCTGGTCGATGAGCCTCTGGCCACCTTGCCGGATGCGCGTGTGCGGCCGGGCAAAGCTGTGCTCGACGAGGTCATGCAGCGGCTGATGTAGCTGCGTCCCAGACTGCTATCAGCCGCTGTGTTCCGCTTCGGCATCGGGCTCGGGAAAGTCCGTATCGTTCTCCTTCAGCATCTCATCCTGATCACGATGCCCAAGCTGACCGGCCATGGAGTTGTGGGAGCGACGGGTGAAGTCGGGGTGAACAGTATCGTCTTCTACTGCGCCCTTGTGCATGCTTTCGTCCGGACGAGTTAGTTCAGGATGCGCCATGGTGGTTCCTCCTGGGCCGGGAATGAACACTGAAACGTGGATTTGCGACGACTGGAAACAGTGTGACTCTTCCACGGGCACTTTGTCAGATCTCGACTAGAATGTACTGCTATGGCGTTCAAGTTTCAAGGAGTCGATTTCCTCCAATTTGATTCTCTGCTTAGCGAAGATGAACTGCTGGTTCGCGGGAACACGCGCGCCTTTGTCGAGGACAGGATCATCCCGATCATTGAACAGTGCAACCGCGACGGCCGTTTTCCCCGCGACCTGGTGCGCCCCATGGGCGAACTGGGCTTCTACGGGGCAACCCTTGAAGGGTACGGCTGCGCCGGAATGAACAATGTCGAATATGGCCTGCTGATGCAGGAACTTGAGCGCGGGGACTCCGGCCTGCGCAGCTTTGTCAGCGTACAGTCGGCGCTGGTCATGTATCCCATCCATGCCTTCGGCACAGAGCAGCAAAAGGACCACTGGCTGCCGAAGCTGGCTACCGGAGAAAAGCTCGGCTGCTTTGGGCTGACCGAGCCCGATTTCGGCTCGAACCCCGGCGGCATGAGGACGCGCGCCCGCAAAGACGGCGACCAATACGTGCTCAACGGAGAGAAGATGTGGATCACCTCCGGCAGCATCGCCGACGTTGCTGTGATCTGGGCCAAGGTTGAGGAGCCCGGCGTCGCTCCGGAGAACTGGCGCATTCGCGGCTTTCTTGTCGAAACCGGCCGTCCCGGATTTTCCGCGCACGATGTGCACGGCAAGTGGTCACTTCGCGCTTCAGTCACATCAGGTCTGGCCATGCAGGATGTCCGTGTTCCAGCGGAGAACATGCTACCGCAGTCAGATGGACTGAAATCTCCCCTGATGTGTCTCAGCCAGGCGCGCTACGGCATCAGTTGGGGCGCAATCGGCGCGGCCATGGCCTGCTACGACACGGCTTTGCAATATGCAAAGCAACGAAAGCAATTTCGCGATCAACCCATCGCCGGCCATCAGCTTGTGCAGGAAAAGCTGACGTGGATGATTACGGAGATCACCAAGGCGCAGTTGCTGTCGCTGCAACTTGGCCGCCTGAAGGACCAGGGCAAAGCAGCGTTTCAGCACATCTCGATGGCGAAGAAGAACAACGTGTGGATGGCGCTCGAGTGCGCACGTATGGCGCGGGATATCCTCGGCGCGAATGGCATTGCGGACGACTACCCGATCATGCGTCACATGATGAACCTGGAATCGGTGAAGACCTACGAAGGAACCCACGATATCCACACGCTGATCATCGGTCAAAGCGTGACTGGCATTGCCGCTTATTGATCCGGTCGTGGGCAATCACTCACGGGCAGCGGGGGCGCAGCGCTCGGAGAGGCGGCTGATCTATTCTGATGCGCACCTGTCCTGATGCGCACCTGTGGGCCGCGTCGCGCACGCTCCTGGTTGAGGGCGCTTTTTTTGTTTGGGAATGTGAGTTTTTGCATGGCGTCACGCTGCTTCAATGATGGTGTTGACGATCGCATGTCGTCTCTTTATAGTGGTGGCGCGTAATAAGCACAATATATTGCATATTGTGCAATTACAGGAAAGGCGTCAAAGGGTGACGACGGTGCCAAAGAAGTGCGCATGAGAAAGAGCCTGGTTCTGCTGATCGTAGCGCTCGCCGCGGGAATGGCATTTGCGTCGGGACCTTCCTTCGCGCCCGATGTCCGGTTTACCGGTTCCACGACAAAGGGCTGGCATACATTTGGCAATGCTGGATGGAGCGCCGATGCGGGCACGATTACCGGGAAGCCCGGCGATAGTGGCGGAGGCTGGCTGGTGCTGGACGACTCCTATCAGGATCTCAGCTTCTATACGGAGTTCAGTTGTGACGACGGGTGCGAGACCGGTGTGTTGCTGCGCGCGGAGAAGACCGCGGACGGCGGCATGAAGGGGGTCTTTGTCTCGCTCGACGATTCTGTGTTGAACACCTATGCCGTGACGATCGATTCCAGCGGAAAGATTGTGAAGAAGGACAAGTTGCCACGCGGAGGTCTGCTTGCCCGCGTGACACCTCCGCCTCCCCCCTCGCAGACGCAGAACGAGAACAGGCCGAGACCGCAGAGGCCCAGCGTCGAACTCCCGCTGAAGCCGGCGGATACCTCGCTGCGGCCGCATGCGTGGAACTCGGTAGAGATATTTTTCGACACGAACACAGTCCGGTCGTTTCTCAACAATGGTCACCAGCAGGGCGCAGTCGGTGAAGATGGCGGTTACGGGCCTGTGGCGCTGTATGCAGGCGGCAAAGGCGCGGTCCATTTTCGCGGCATCGCCTATATGGACATGTCTCTGAAGGTGCGCGACGAGGAGAAGGTCGGCGCGGGATTTCGCAAGCAGAGGCTGAGCGACTTTTACTACTCGTGGGGAACGGCTGCCGCCGATTTCAATCGCGATGGTGTGCTCGATGTCGTCTCCGGACCGTATATCTACTATGGCCCCGACTATCGGAAGTCGCGCGAGATCTACGTTGCGCTGGCCTCGAATCCGACGACCGAGTTCGCGACGGACTCGACGATGGAGTTCGCTGCCGACTTCAACGGCGATGGCTGGCCCGATGTGCTGACGGTGATGTTCGGCGGCGACTCAGGCATGCAGCTCTACATTAACCCGAAGGGTGAGAAGCGTCGCTGGCAGAAGTATGTTGTTGGCGGAGGGGTACAGAGCGAGATCGCGATCCTGCGCGACATCGACGGCGATGGCAAGCCGGAGCTGGTCTACTCCGGCAACGGGCGCGTGCGATATGCGAAGCCCGATCCCGCCAATCCAACAGGGAAGTGGATCGTGCACGATATCTCCGAAAGCGGCTATGGAGCGGGGCACGGCATCGGCGCGGGGGACATCAACGGCGATGGCCGCATCGATATTGTCGACCCGTATGGCTGGTGGGAGCAGCCGGCCGCAGGCGCGGACTCAGGTCTGTGGACCTATCATCCCGCCGCCTTCGCGCAGTTTGGACGAGGGATGATGGGCGGCAGCGTGATGGCTGTCTATGACGTGAACGGGGATGGACTGAACGACGTGGTGACCTCGCTCAACGCGCATGGATGGGGGCTTGCCTGGTACGAGCAGAAGAAGGACGCCGTGGGCAAGATCAGCTTCACCGAACACATGGTCATGGACGACCGCTCGACCAAGAACGCCGGAGGGGTTACGTTTTCGGAGCTTCACGGCACATCGTTTGCTGATGTCGATGGGGACGGGATCCCAGATTTCATCGCGGGCAAACGCTACTTCTCCCATCTGGATACCAATCTCGATCCCGACCCGAGAGGAGCGCCGGTCCTGTACTGGTACAAGACGGTCCGAAACAGTAAGGCGCCTGGCGGGGCTGAACTGCTTCCCCAGTTGATCGATACGCATAGCGGTGTTGGATCGGATGTGCTCGCTGTGGATCTGAACCATGACGGAGCGATCGACATTGTGACGTCCACGCGGTTCGGCACCTTTATTTACTGGGGGACTCCGGGACGCGCCGCAGCCGCCAGGAAGAAGTAGACGTTGCGCAACGGGTAAGGGAGATTTGCCCATCAACCTGCACAAGCAGATCCGGTCATCCGATCGGAAGAACCATCTGGGGCTGCGGGAGTTTACCGGAGGCATCGCGGGCGTGGCAGGATCTCGCGGCTACGCCTGCACACGCTTTTCCACACGCCGGTCTTCGACGGGCGCTACCTGCCTGAGACGAAGCAAGCGAACGGCATCATCGCCAGCTTCTTTTTAGAACATCGCGGTTTTCTCAAAAAAACAAACGTTTGTTTCTGGATTCGGACGAGAGGTGTAACCATGCGTTTTCTTCCTCAAAAAAAATATCGTCACATGGCGAAACAAGCCCTTGACGGCTGTCCGCGCGTGTTGCTAGGATTCGCTCGACTCATAATGCAAAGTTAATTGCATAATACGCAACATGAAGCAAAGCCAAAACAGGGTTGGTTTATGGCTTAGGAGGCATCGAAGATGAACGCTAACTGGAAAAAATATCGAGTGCTCTGGGCAGTCCTGCTGGTCTGTCTCGTCCAGACCGCTTTTGCTCAGGTCCGCTCCGGCACCATCACCGGCACCATTACGGATTCATCGGGCGCGGTCGTCCCCGGTGCCGATGTGACCGCCAGAGATGAGGCGACCAACGTCGAGTACAACGGCAAGACCACACAAGCTGGACAATTCACCATTCCGTATCTTGCGGCGGGTACCTATACCGTTACCATCTCCAAGGGCGGATTTCAGAAGTTTTCTGCCACCGGCGTACCGCTTGCAGCCTCTCAGACGGTGAGGGTTGATGGCACGTTGAGCATCGGAACGGCGACGGAACAGGTCGAGGTTCAAGCCTCGGGCGCGCAGATACAGACCGAAAGCAGCACAATTTCGTCAGCGATCAGCGCCCAGGTAATCGACGCGATTCCGAACATCACCCAGAACCCGCTTTATTTCGCCACGCTGCAAAACGGCGTTCAACCCCGCAACCAGAACGCGAGCAGTCAGAACACGAACTCTTTCGGCATCGGAGTCGCCGGCCGTGCACAGTACTCCTCCATCGGTGTCAATGGTGGCCGCGCGTTCGAGAATGACATTCAGGTCGACGGTCTTCCCAACACCGGCTTTGGCTTCAACGAGGCGGCGGTTGTCCCGAACCAGGAAGGCATCCAGGAAGTCCGCGTTATCAGCAACAACTTCACCGCCGATTACGGACGCGGCATGTCGGTGCTGGCGATCAACACCAAGTCGGGAGGAAATCAGTTCCACGGTCAGGCCTCGTACCTGATTCGAAATGAAGCTCTCAACGCGAATACGCCGGGAAACAAGATTCAGACTCCGCTGGTCCGCAGGCCTGCATTCAAGGTGAACGACATGGGCGGCGCGCTGTCCGGTCCGATCCTCCGGGACAAGCTGTTCTTTTCGTCCAGCTTTCACTACCAGCGATTCAACTCGGGACAGACCAACCTCTTGACGGTGCCGACTGCGCTTGAGCGCGTGGGCGACTTCAGCCAGACGTTCATCAACGACGCCGGCAACCCGGTTCCTGCGCAGTTATTCGATCCCTACAACGTGACCCAGCTCGCTCCCGACGTCTATCAGAGGAACATTATCCCTGGCGCGAAGATTGCGAACCCGAATCCCGCGGCGCTGTTGATGTACAGCTTCTATCCGCAGCCCAACCGGACGCCCGACGACAAGTACAACACCAACAACTACACCTCCTATGTCATCAATACGGTGCGCAAGCAGACGTTGAACACCCGCATCGATTACAAGCTGGGCAAGCACTCCATCTACTCCAGCGGCGGATACGACTTCGGTACGATCACGCAGCCGCGCCCCTTCGGCACCGCGCCGTTCAACGACGCTCCCTCTCAGACCAAGGACAGCAACTTCTACGCCCAGCTTGGCGACACGATGGTGGTGAACCCGACGCTCTATGTCGACGTCCGGTACGGTGTCACCAGGATCAACACCTTCAGCCTTGGCGGCAATCAGTCCGGTTTCACGAAATACAATGACTTCGGCATTGCACCGGCAACCCAGGCGCTCTTCGCCGCAGTGGGATCGGCCCCCGTGGTGAATCCCAACGGCTTCGGCGGCGGATCGGGCGGCGGAAGCAACTGGGCCGGCCTCTCTTCGGGGCAGTTCGCCAACAAGCGCGAGAGCCAGATCGCCCACGCGATCAACGGCAGCGTCACCAAGGTGTCAGGTAACTGGACGTACAAGGCCGGCGCGGAGTATCGCGTGATGCTGGCCAACTTCACCGACTTCGAAGAAGGCTCGGCGAACCTCGGGGGCTGCTGCGCGGGCGATCCCGGCGGCAACTACTCCTTCCAGTTCGTCAACGCATCAGGCGGTTCCATAGCATCCAGAAACGCCACCGCCTCGCAGCGAGGCATCAATGCCGCGGCGATGCTGCTGGGCCAGGGTGTCTGGTTTGTTCGTCCGGGCGCGAACCTCAAGCCCGCCTACGCGGCAAAGTACTTCGCCGTGTACACCCAGAACGACTGGAAGCCGAAGTCCAACCTGACCTTCAACCTTGGACTTCGCTGGGACGTGCAGCCCGGAATTACCGAGCGCTACAACCGGATGACCGCCGTCGACCTGACGAAGAAGAACCCCTTCGGCACGCAAGGCGTCTTCGCCTTCCCGGGAGTCAACGGCTATAGCCGCGGCCTCTGGGATACGGAGTACCACGATTTCCAGCCGCGCGTAGGCGTGGCCTGGCAGGTCTATCCGGGAACGGTGATCCGCGGCGGGTTCGGCATCACCTATCTGCCCACCAACAGCGGTTACTTCTCCAGCTCCAACGACTACGGTGGCGCTCCGTTTGCCGCCGGCAACCAGGCCCTTCCGTATGGCAGCACGCCGAACGGCGTTCCGGTCACGCGGTCCAGCGATGCGGCGCCTATCGTTGCCGCGGTGGGAGCGAACCAGGCAGCTCCGCAGATCTATGGCACGGGGACAACCTACTTCGACCGGCACCTGAAGAACCAGGTCGCCAAGCAGGGGAATCTCTTCGTCGAGCAGGCCTTCGGCAAGGGGCAGCAGTGGATCATGTCCGTTGGCTGGAGCGGCTCGTTCTCCAACAACCTCACCACGCGCAGTCAGCCCATTCAGAACGTTCAGAGTCTCGACCCTGCCGTGTTGAGCTCGTGGCGTTCGCAGTACATTGCCAACAATGGAGCGAACCCCGCCACCGCTCAGGTCAACAACCCGTTCCAGGGCGGCAGCACCCTGATCCCCTTCCAGGGAGGCCTGTCGGGACGGACCATCCAGCAACAGATTCCCCTGATGCCGTATCCGCTGCTGTGGGGCGCTACGCTCGACGGCTCGCGCGGTTATGGCAGCTATAACTCGCTGCAGGCCAGGGTTACCCACTCCTTCTCGTCGGGGTTGAACCTTGCGCTGAACTATACCTGGAGCAAGGAGCTGGACTACGTTACGACTCCCATCGAAGACGGCCAGGGTGTCAACTCCGGCGGTACGGTTGGAACGCCGGACCTCGTCAACAATGGCCTCAATCGCAACTACGGCCTGGCGGACGTGCCTCATCGCTTTGTCGCAACGGTGGTCTACACCTCACCGTTCGGCAAGAACGGTAAGCATGCCCTGGTCAATCCGGTGGCGCGGTTTGCGCTCGGCGGATGGAGCCTCGGTTCGGTCGTCAGCATGCAGGGCGGTATGCCTGTGGTCGTCAGCATGAACAACGGCGCTTTCACCTCTCGGGTGGATCGCGTTCCTGGCGTGCCGATCCAGGTGCCGACTGCGCTCCAGAAGCGATACGACGGAGCAACGCCCGTCACGCTTCCCTGCGGCAAGACGGTCACTCCTGGCAAGTATCAACTGCTGAAGTACAATGCCTGCGCCTTCTCAGGGCGTACGGTAACAGGACAGAACGGTAATCCTTTGCAGGACATCTACTGGATCGGCAACCATGCACAGACCAACGGAGATATGCGCGGGTTGGCTCGCTACAACGTAGACCTCAGCCTGCGTCGTGCCTTCCCAATCTACGAGCGGTACCGCTTCGAGATCTCCGGAGAAGCAACCAACGTCCTCAACAATACTCAATGGAACGGCTCGTTTGTCGGGAACCTTGGTTCGACAACCCTGGCGACCGATCTGTCCAAAGGAAGAATCCAGGGACTGGGCGACAACACCAGCTTTGGCACGCTCAACACCAACGCCTTCGACCCGCGTCAGATACAGCTTCATGCGAGGTTCATCTTCTAACTCCAACCTTTGGTGCGGCCGGCGAAGATGCCAGGCCGCGCCAAAGCGATGTTTTGAAGCGCGCTGCGCCGGATTGCCGGCCGCGTTCGTCTCATAGAAACGTATTGAAGAATCGAATCTCCGCGGGAAGCGATCGTGGACGAGGAACTACCAGAGGCTCTCTGATGAAATTTCGTGATCGTGGTCTGAAGCTTGTCGCTGGCGGTGCAGGGGTTGCGGCACTGTCTGTCTTTGCGATCTATGGTGCCGTGGGCAAGAGCGGTAGCGGGAAGCCCGCCAACGTCGATTGGGCAACCTACGAGGCGAACCAGGGGGGCAACCATTATTCGCCGCTGACGCAGATCAATCGCTCCAACGTGAAAGATCTGAAGGTGGCCTGGACCTACGATATCGGCGAGTCGATCTCGATCAGCAACCCGCTGATCATCGACGGAGTGATGTACCTCAGCGGTAAGAATGGCGGAGCCATCTCCGCGCTCGACGCCGCGACCGGCAAGGAGATATGGGCCTCGGAGCCGAAGATGGTAAGCGGCCGCCAGCGCGGCCTGACCTACTGGGAGAGTACGGATCACAGCAAGCGTCGCATCGTCTTCTACCGCGCCAACCATATCCGGCAGATCGACGCCGCGACCGGCAAGCTCGACCCAGACTACGACGTCGACCTGAAGCCGGGCCTCGAGCGCGACCCCGAGGTCATCTTCAATGTGCAGAACGTCTCACCACCGCGCGTGTGGCACGATACGCTGCTCGTTGGCTCGAGCCCAGGCGAGGAGTATGGGTCGCCCGTCGGAGATATCCGCGCCTTCGACCTTAACACAGGAAAACTCGTCTGGCAGTTTCATACGATTCCGACACCGGAGGAACCCGCGGCAAAGACCTGGGGGCCCAATCCACGCGCCTTCAATGGGGGAGCGAACGCGTGGACCGGGACCTCCGTGGATGAAAAGCGCGGCATCTTCTACGCTGGCACGGGCTCCAGCACGTACGACTTCTGGGGCGTCGATCGGCCCGGAGACAACCTCTACGCAGACTGCCTGCTCGCCATCGACATCCGCACCGGCAAGCTGCTCTGGCACTTTCAGGACGTCCATCACGATCTCTGGGACTACGATCTGGCCTCCACGCCGGTCCTCTTCACCGCGAAGAGCAAAGGCAAGGCAGTGGACGCGGTGGCCATCGCCGGAAAGACCGGCTTTCTCTTCGCCTTCGATCGTGTGACCGGCAAGCCTCTCTTTCCGATTGAGGAGCGCCCCGTACCGCAGGGGGAACATATGGAAGGAGAGCGCCTTTCACCAACGCAGCCTTTCCCCACGGTACTGAAGCCCTTTGTACGCCAGACCTTTACTGTCGACGACATCGACCCGGCGATCCCGGAGCCCGAGCGTTCACAGATACAAGAGCGGTTCCGAACCCTGCGCTGGGAGGGCATCTTCACACCTCCTTCCACCAAGCCCACGCTCGAAGCGCCGGGAAGCAACGGCGCAGCGAACTTCGGCACCACCTCCGCCGATCCGGTGCGCGGTCGCGTCTATGTGGCTGGCGTCGACATCCCCGCCGTGATCCAGTTGGCGAAGTCCAAGCCGCAGTTCGGCGCTGGCAACAATCCGATGGAGCGCGGACGCTCGCTCTACCAGAAGAACTGCGCCGTCTGCCATGGGGTCGACCGCACGGGGCACCCGCCGACGTTTCCTTCGCTCATCGGCGTCAATAACCGTCTGAACAATGAACAGCTGGTCGACATGATTCATGCGGGCAAGTCGCCGATGCCGGGTTTCCCGAACATCACCGGCCAGTCGATGACGGACCTGTTGACCTACGTCAACAACGGATTCATCTCCAGTGACGCTCCTCCGCGCAAGGTGATGAAGGGTCTGGCCGAGGGCGAGCCGCGCTGGCGCACCGACTATGGCTACTGGTACACGAAGGCGGGCAACGGCGTGATGCGTCCACCATGGACGACCCTGTCAGCGTATGACATGAATACCGGGGAACAGCTATGGCAGGTCCCGGTCGACAGCGATCCGAACTATCCCATTAAGGGCATCAAGACCGGAACGGGCGATACGAACAAGGTCGGGATCGCCATCACCGGAAGCGGTCTGCTCTTCGTCCCTGAAGACCGCCTGAAGAAGCTGATCGCGCTCGACGCGGATACGGGCAAGACGCTGTGGGAAGGCGATCTTCCGGAGAACGCTGTCGGCGTCCCCTCCGTCTACGCCGTGAACGGCCGAGAGTACGTCGTCGTTCCCGCGGCAAGCGGAGTCGCGCGTCCCAAGGGCAACGCAAGGCAGGGTATGCCTGAGGCGGCCCCAGCGCCACAGGTGCACAATCAGTTCGTTGTATTCAGTCTGCCGGAGAAAAAGAAATAGCCTCTTCGGAACTGACTTGCAGAAAGCCTCGAGTTCATCTCGAGGCTTTTCTTTGTACGGACTGCGGAAATCTGTCAGACATTGTCGGGAAAATCGATGTCGTCGAAGAATTTGTAATTGCTCAGGCTGGCGGGGGGAGCGAAGAAACATGCCACCTTCATCTCGACATCGGAGAGGTTCTGAAGCATATGGATCTCTCCTTTGGGGAACAATACCGCGCTTCCGGCTTTGACTGACGCAATCTCACCGTTGACCATGACGCGCCCATGTCCTGTGAGAATGTAGATCACCTCTTCGCCCTCCGGATGCGAGTGGGCCGGACGAACTTTATGGCCAGGTTCGATACGGATTACCGCCATCGTGCAGTATTGCGAACCGGTATTCTCGGCAGTCACGACCCATCGAAGTCTTCGCCCCGGAAGGTCCAGCTCTTCAACCGCCGCTTCGTCGATCACCTTTACTGCCATTCGCATCCTCCATCTCTCAGGCAAGCTCGCTTTGGACTCTGGCGGCAATCGCAACCGGGCTAAGGCCAAAGACCTCAATCAACTCTTCGTAGGTTGCGGAGTGAATAAATTGCTTCTCCCCCTCTGCGTCAAGAGTATTGATTGTTTTGACATGGCCTAGTTTGTCGAGACTCAATTTGTCGCCATGCCGGTACAGGACCTTCAGGAAGTTCTGCCAGAGATAGCCATTGTTTTGTTCGGCGAAGAACATAGGCAGTTCGGTCTCATACAGTTGGACCAGCAGCTCCTTGTCCACGGATGGCATGTCGACAACCATGACATTGATGCCATTCTTTGCACAAAGATCGCCTGCGGCAAGCGCTTCATGTACGCCGCGGCCACTGCTGATGAGAATGGCACGATCGCTCTCACTCTGCCGCAACACGTAGCCTTTTCCGTATTCAAACTCATAGTCGTTGTTGTAAAGCACGGCGGAGCCGGTGCGCATCACCCTGACATAGAGGAGGCCCTTATTGCCCTCCATCGTCCATCGCATGATAGAGAGCATCTGCTGCGGGCAGGAGACATCGATGATCTTCAGATGCGCAACCCCGTCGAAGGTCGTGGCGTCGTCGTTTCCCATATGGGTTGCGCCATTTGTCCGCGTCTCGAAGTTTGCTGCTGTTGCAAGGAACGTTACATCGAGGCCATGCCCTTCGCTCAGCCAGCCGTCGGCTGATTCCATTGCCTCGATCCGCTCCTGATGGCCGACTGCAATACGCCGCAGCACCTGCCAGTTGAAAAACGGGCAGAACGTGCTGCACCACGCGTTGTATCCGAGAGCGGCGAAGGCCTCAGCGATGAGCATCATGTTCGCCTCCGCAACGCCGGCGTTGAGGGCGCGCGTCTGATCGACCGCGGCCACACCCGCTTCCAGGCCGCTGGTCGACGCCAGATCGGAGTCGATGGACATCACTCGCGGATCGCGTGCAAAAACTTTCATTCCGGCAGTAATGATTTCAGCCGCACTGTAGCTCTTGCCGCGATCGAGTTTGGGAAGACCTGCTGCGTTGTAGCGAATCTGCTTGTCCCTTGCAGGCACGCGCTTCGTGAGAACTGGGCCGATGAACTGGCCCAGGAAGTCGCGGCTCTTCGATTCACTCGCATGGAGATGCATGCGCTCTGCTTCACTCAAAAAGAGGTCGCGCATCTCCTGTGCGTCGGGCATATCCGTCAAGCGATCGAGAAAAGCGATGAATTCAGCAACCCGATTCATTCGCTGCTGTTGCTGCAGCTCCAGCTCCTGGGCAAACAACGCGTCAGGCACTGTGACCTTATGTTTGTTGAGAAAGTCGGAGAACGCGCCAAACCCCTTCTTCGAATTGCAGAGGATCGCCGTTGGCTTGCCGTTGCGGGGGTTGTAACGGAAGCTGTGCAAGGCCTCGAAGACGCCGTCGTACCGCGTGGCATCGACATTGAATGTGTTCCAGCCGAACGACCGGAAGACCTCTTCAAGAGGGGGCATCGGGTAGAGCATTCGGTCGTGAATGTCCAGTTGACCGTTGTTTCTATCCACAAGAAGACAGAGATTATCCAGGCCGTGTTGGGAGGCATACATAATGACTTCCCAACACGATCCCTCTTGAAGCTCTCCATCGCCGACCATGCAGTAGGAGTCAAATTGCGGGCTGCTCTTACCTGCGATTGCGAACCCCTGCGCGACACCGATCCCTTGTCCCATGGGACCAGTTGCGATGTGGACTCCAGGCAGGATAGGGCCTGGGTGACCGTTCAGAAGGCTCGTGTGCGAGCGCGAGTTCCGCAGGATCGACTCGGGGATATATCCCAGTTCGGCGTAGATCGAGGCCATAGCTGCGACGGCGTGTCCCTTGCTAAGGGTAAAGATGTCTTGTCCGCGTCGCGTCGGGTCTTCGATATCCAGCCGGATAAAACCGCCGTAAAAGAGGGTGACGAGCGGCAGGATGGCCGAAAAAGCTCCTCCAGAATGAAGCCCTTTGTCGACGGCATCGCGGCTTTGTGCCAGCGTGAGGATGCGAATGTCGGAGTCTTTAATGGCAAGCAGCTTCAGCAGGCCTTCCCGGATGATGGCGTCGCGATGCAGGGATACGCCACGACTGGACACCCTCGACTCGGTAACAGAGAATGCTTGCGTGCTCATGCAGTAGGTCCTTTTCGTTGAGGTCAGTATTATTGCATAATACGCATTTATATTTGCGTAATATGAGCAACAGTATAGGGGCGGTCACGCACGACCGTCAAGCAGAGAAGGGGGACGTTGATGTAAGAACGCCAGACGCTTGTTCGCTAAATGGAAGACAGGAGAAGTATGCGCGTAGTCGTTATTGGCGGCACTGGACACATTGGGACGTATCTCACGCCCCGGCTGGTTGAGGATGGCCACACGGTGCTCTGCGTGAGCCGCGGCCTTAAAACTCCCTATCGCGATCATCCGACATGGAAGACTGTCGAGAACGTTTTCGTGGACCGGGCGGCGGAGGAATCTGCGGGAACCTTCGGGGAACGTATCGCGTCGCTCGATGCAGACGTTGTGATCGACCTGACCTGTTACAAGCCTGAAAGCGCGGAACTGCTGACGGAAGCGCTGCTGGACCGCGTCAAACATTTTCTTCATTGCGGGACAATCTGGGTACACGGGCACAGCAGCGAAGTCCCAACGCTGGAAGATGCACCGCGCTCACCCTTCGGCGAGTACGGTATAAGGAAAGCCACGATTGAAGCGTATCTGCTTCGCATGGCGCGAGAGAATCATTTTCCGGCCACTGTTCTTCATCCGGGGCATCTTGTAGGAGTTGGATGGAACCCCATCAATCCTCAAGGCCACTTCAATCCTGAAGTGTTTTCCGATCTCGCACATGGCAAACAACTGTCGCTGCCGCATCTTGGAATGGAGACAGTGCACCACGTACACGCCGACGATGTTGCCCTGGCATTCCAGTGCGCAGTAGCACAACGAAGCTCCGCGATCGGGGAGAGCTTTCACGTCGTCTCGCCCGCTGCGTTGACACTTCGCGGATTTGCGGAGCAGATGGCCCACTGGTTCGGCCGTCCCGCAACGTTGGCCTTTCTGCCATGGGAGGAATGGAAGAGAACCGTTGCAGAGAAAGATGCGGCGGCTACCTGGGACCACATCGCCCATTCGCCGAACTGCAGCATCGCGAAGGCGCGAGCGTTGCTTGGCTACCGGCCCAGGTATACCTCGCTTCAGGCGGTTCAGGAAGCCGTAACGGATATGAAACGGCGTGGCGTCATGGATGGCGAATAGGAGCCACAGACAACGCCACGCTTCAAGAAGCTAGCGGCTCTCATTCCAATGCACCATCGGCAGTCCAGGCACCGGGGCGCGGAAGTAGGGAATGCTGTGAGCACGCAACGATCCGATGTAAACCGTTTGAAGGTCAGGTCCACCAAAGGTGACGCTGGCCATCCACGGTGCGATGCCGCGGCCGGTAGCGAATAGAACCTCTTCAGTTACAGCGCCTGCACGAAATTGATCTTCGAGCGCCGTTACTCTGGCGGGATCGCCTTCGTCGAGAAGAACTCTCAGGTCGCCTTGTGGTGTGAGCACAAAGAGCTTGTCTGAATAGACGCACGTCCCCCACAGGTTGCCGATGCTGTCGAAGGCAATGCCGTCGGGCCAGGCTCCGGTGCCCAGGCTGCTGGGGCCGAAGATCTCCCGCTCGCCGAGAGAGCCATCTTCATGCACACGGAGCCGGCTGATGCATCCGCCGGTCGTCTCTACGACGTACATGTACTCCTCTTTCGCGTCCATTCGAATCTCGTTGGTGAAGTGAAAGCCCTCGGCGACGATGTGGAACTTACCGTCAATGTATCGTGCGATATAACCATCCGGCAGGTCGGGCCGCAGCGCGTGCATCCAGTTCTTGATTCTGGTTGAAATGGTGATCCAGATACGCCCCCTGGAATCGCGCAGGACAAAATTTACTTTGCCGATCGCTTCTCCATCGATGCTGTCGGCGAGCACCTTCGATTCGCCCGAGCGAGTCATGATCTCGAGGCGGTCCGTGCCGAAGTTCGAGATCAGGATGTCTCCATTTGGAGCAAACGCCAGCCCGTTGGGGAGTGTGCCGGTCAGATACCGCGTCGCCTCGCTATCTGCCTCTGCGAAGTGAGCGGAGATTTTCTGCGTGACGATCTCCTGCGTTCCATCGTGACGCATACGGACGACGCCTCCGCGTGAATCCGCCGACCACAAGGTCCCATCCTTCTCCGCGAGGATACATTCGGGCCTTTGCAGGCCATGACCGATATATTGCAGCTTGGATTTATCGATTCCAAAATCCAGAACAGGGTTTTCCATCCGCGCTCCTATTGTTGCTTATTATGCAAAATAGTTTGCTTGATAAGCTCGACCAAAGGCAAGCAAGGAGGGAGGGCTTTTCGCAAACACTCCAGCGCAGCAGCGCAATGTGCTTCGTGCTTTTGGGAGGAGAATCTCGTCAGGCGGTTTCGTCGGCAGCATCGTCAGCATTGCTGAGAAGCTCGCCGATCTTCGTTGCGCACTGTACGACCCGTTTGGAATACGCGGGGAAATGTTCCTTGAGGAAACGCGAGGCCGGCGCCGAGATTCCAATCGACCCAACGATGATGCTGTCATTCAGGCGGATCGGTGCGGCAACGCAACGCATGCCTTCCATGAATTCCGCTTCGTCGAGTGCATATCCCCGCTGCCGGATTCCAGAGCACTCCTTTACGAGCGCGGGAAAAGTTTTAATCGTTGTCTTGGTGAATGATTGCAACGAGCCGCTGCCAAAGATCGACTTCAACTCCTGCTCATTGGCATCCGCAAGCAGGGCCTTGCCATGAGCCGTGGCGTGGAGGGGCACCAATTCACCGGTCTGTCCGGCGACGACAATGACATGGCGCGCATGCACGGAGTCGATGAACAAGGCATTCTTTCCTTCGCGAATGGCAAGATGCGCCGTCTCATTGAGACCGTTGGCAAGTGCCTTCAGCTCGTTGTGGGCCACCCGGACGAGCATATTGCTCCAGTCATACTGTCGAGAGAGCGTCCAGATGGCCGAACCTAAGATGTAGTCTTTCCGGCCTGCGGGGCTGGAGAGAAAACCGCGACGACGCAAAGTCTGGGCAAGACGGAAGGCGCTGCTCCGGTCTACATTCAGAAGCTCGGCGAGTTCGCCAAGGTTCACAGGCTGCTTGGATGTCGCCACCGCCTGAAGAATCGTCAGGCCACGGTCAAGGCTCTGAATGAAGGGAAGCTGCGCTGCTTTTTTTGCCATTTACTCTTTGCGCTCACGCTCTGAATTCGACTCCTATGGTCCGGAGGTAATCCCTGCTTTCTCTTGCCAGAGTGGCCGGAGGGGTAGGAGATGGGGTCCTGGAATCGTTGTCTAGCTCGACCATTACCATACCACTAATCTTTCTGCCCTCCATCATCTTCAAGATGGCCCGGACGTCGACGGTGCCCTGCCCGAGGGGACAATAACCCGCGAGGCGCTCGTCCTTCCCGTTGTAGTCCTTCAGGTGCATATGCTGCACGATTGGCAGGAAGTCCTTAACGACCTTCACGGCATCCTGACCGCCCTTCGTAAGTTGCCCCACGTCGGGACCAAACTTCAGGTGCCGCGTATCGACCGATTCGAGCACAGCGTAGGTCTCATCCCTCGACTCGATGCAGGTGCCGGTGTGCTGATGCAAAACCGGCGTCAGCCCTTCCTGCTCGACCACGAGCGCAAGCTCGTTCAGTGCGCTGACAATCGTTGTCCTGTTCGCGGGAAAGTCGTACGTCTTTCGATCGACCGGATTTGGGCCAACGACAAATATCCTGCCGTTGCACTGCTTGATCAGCTTGCACCAGTTTTTTGCTCTGGCGATCTCATCGGCTTTCCGTGACGGCTCGGTCAGATTCATCGTGCAATAGCCCGAGATAAGCGGTAGCCGATTTTTTTCGAGAACGGCTTCGAGGCCTCCCTTGCTCTGCCAATGGGAAAGCACGTCGCCAAAGGTCTCGAACCCATAAAAGCCCAGCGACGAGACCGACTGAATCGCCAGATCAACCTGATCGTTCCTCCAGGTGATTCCGGTATAGCCCACATGGGTTCGCAGTTTTCTGGGCGGGGCGGCAAGGCCGGATTGCGCGACTTGCATTGCGGCGACGGCGGCGAGCGAGGCCAATACATCACGACGGGTAAACATTCGACTCAAGAAAGGCCTCCTCGATGAATTGCGCAAAACGCATAAAAAATTGCATATGTCGCAATAACCTTGCTACAGCGATTTATCCATTGTCAAGGGGAGCTCTTGATTTCCCAGCGGCTTAACGAAGGTCTTCCGCGTCGCCAGGGAATCGGAAAAGCAGGCTTGACCAATTCTCATGCTGCCGATAAGATTCTTCAAGATTGCACATTGTGCAATAAGAATCTCGTTTCACGCAATATGCGTGATTGCGCTGGAATCGAGATTTACATGGCAATCGCAAAGGAGCCGCCTTGCCGAACTACACAAGTTTTGGACTCAATGACAAGGTTGCAATCGCGACGGGGGCCTCTCAAGGCATTGGACGCGCAATTGCCTTGGGGTTGGCACAGGCGGGCGCCCATTTGGTTCTCGCAAAGTATCCTGGCCCTCGAATGCACGAAATTGAAGAAGTGCAGCGAGAGATTGAAGCTCTTGGGCGCAGGGCGCTGATCGTTGTGACCGATGTCAACAAGGTGGAAGATTGCCGTTCCCTCATCGATAAGACGATAGACGCCTTCGGCCGGGTCGATATTCTCGTGAACAACGCCAGTTGGACAGGGACCGGCGATGCGATCGATGTCACGGAAGAAGAGTACGACAGGACCTTCGACGCCAGCGTCAAGAGTGTGTTCTTCGCCTCTCAGGCAGCGGCGCGCGTCATGCTTCAACAGGCGGGAGGTGGACGAATCATTCATATTGGTTCGAACTTTGGCGAAGTCGCCTTCAAGAAACGGGCTGTCTATGCAGCTGCGAAGGCCGCCGTCCATCATATGGCGAAGGCGCTTTCGCTGGAGTGGGCCGATAGAGGAGTGGTGGTCAATACGGTAGCGCCGTGCATCACCGAAACGGAATCGCGCAAAAACATTCTTGAGCGGCCGGGGTATAAAGAGTGGGCCACCCAGGAGATGATCCCCCGTGGACGATGGAATCAACCCGAAGACATTGTCGGCGCCGTTCTGTTTCTGTCGAGTGACCTGGCATCTATGATCGTTGGCCACACGCTGATGGTCGATGGTGGCTGGACGATTCACTGAGGCTGGCCCGTGACGCTCGCTGGACGTATCTCAAGCAAAACGAAGAGCCTAAAGGACAAGAGATGAAGCTGAAAAACAGGATCGCCGTTGTTACGGGAGCAGGCCAGGGCATCGGACGGGGAATCGCCGAGATCTTCGCGAACGAAGGGGCGGATATCGTCGTCAACGATCTGGAGGCGGATTCCAGAACGGCAGAAGTGAAAAAGGCGATTGAATCGAAGGGTGTCCGCTGCGAGGTCATCGCCGGCGACGTGACGAAGCGGGACGATGTAGAGAACCTGTTCGATCAAACATGGAGTCTGCTGGGGCCGGCGGACATCCTGGTGAACAACGCCGGCATCGAGACGATCGTTCCTTTTACCGAGCTTACCGATGAGCAGTGGGAGGCCGTGACCAATACCAACCTCAAAAGTGTGTGGATGTGCGCACAAACGTTTTGCAAGCGCCTGATTGCAGAACATCGCAAGGGCGCGATCGTCAACATTGGGTCAATCCAGGCGGCGCGCGTTCTTCCTGGCCGGACGCACTATGCGCCCAGCAAGCTGGCCATCGAAGCTCTCACGCGGAATATCTCCGCAGAAGTTGGACCTAACGGAATCCGTGTCAATTGTATTCATCCAGGCTTGATCGACACACCGATGATTCAGTGGGTTCTGCAGAGTCCAGAGATACTTCCTCAGGTAACCGGCCAGATCTCCCTTGGACGACCTGGCCTGCCCTGTGAAGTTGGGGCCGTTGCAGCGTTTCTGGTCTCCGATGAATCAGCCTACGTCACCGGTCAGTCTCTCTATGTCGATGGTGGATGGGTAGGAAAATAATGGCAAGCGCAAGACCCGCTGATTCATCTGGGGCTCTGGTGAGCATCTATAGATTCGGGAGCGGAATTGCCTCGGCATGATTTGTAGATGCGGAGCACGAGATCAAGCGCGCGGTACCCATCCTCACCCGAGCACAAGGGCTCTCTGCCCGTGCGACATGCCTCGGCGAAGTCAAGGAACTGCCGCTCGAATGGGACTACTGAGATGGCCATCGGGTCCGATGCTCCTGAAGCGCTCTTCGTCTCCACGGGCGCGGATTCGCCTGCATCATCGTGAACGGCCCACGTCGTGAGCTTGTCGCCGGTGAGGATGGCGGTGCCTTTTGTGCCGTGAATCTCGACGCGCTCCGGGTAGCCTGGCCAGATCGCCGTTGAAGCCTGGATGACGCCGGTTGCGCCGTTCTCATAACGGAGCAGGGCACTGACGACGTCCTCCGACTCGATGCGGTGCAGCGCTCCAAGCTGCCATTCGGCGGAGACTCGCGCGACGGGGCCGATCAGATAGAGGAGCAGATCGACCTGATGGATTCCCTGGTTGATGAGCGCGCCGCCGCCTTCAACCTTCCAACTGCCCTTGATGGGGCGGCTGTAATACTCCGCTGAGCGGTGCCACTTCACGTAAGCGTCGGCTTGCAGGATGCGGCCGAGGCGTCCTTGCTGAATGGCGCGCTTCAAAAAGATTGTCGAGTCGTCGAAGCGGCGCTGGCTGACGACGCCGAGTTGAATGCCGGCGTCCGCCGCAACGGAGATCATCGTCCGCGCGGTTGCCAGGTCGATCGCCATCGGCTTCTGCACGAGGAGGTGTTTGCGGTTTTCTGCGCACAACTCCGCAACGGGGAGGCGGAAGTCGGGGAAGGTGCACAGGTCGACGTAGTCGATCCTGGGATGACGGCACAACTCTTCTACGGTCGCGACGTACTCCGCTCCATGCTCCGCGGCAAAGGCCTGCCCTTTGCTTGCGGTGTGGTTGGTGCAGGCGACGATCTCAAAGCCTATATTTCTATAGGCAAGCGCATGCTTCGCAGAGATAGCGCCGGTTCCAACGATTCCTACGCGCAAGCTGAAGGGCCCTCCGAGGGGGATGGTTAAACTTTGACGCCGATCTTCTGCTCGAGATAGTTTTTGCTGATAACGGCCGACTCCTTCGGCGTTCCCGATTTGTCAGGGACGCGGTCGAGCTCGACGATGGCCCATCCGTTGAACGCGACCTGGTCGAGCGCGGCAAAGACGCCGGGAAGATCGACGCGTCCGCGTCCAAGCTCGACGAACTCGAACGGATACATCGCCTTTGGCGTGTTTGCAGGAATATCGCGAACGTCCTTGAGGTGCATGAACAGAAGCCTGTCATGGTACTTGCGGATCATCTGAACCGGGTCGCCTCCTCCTGCGACTGCGTGCGCGGTATCGAGCTCGAGCTTGACGTACTTCGGGTCGGAGTTCTCAAGGATGATGTCGAGGTTTTCGGGCTTCTGGCTCAGCGTATTGAGGTGGTTGTGATAGCCGAGCGGGATGCCGATATCGGCTGTGCGTTTGCCAAGCTCCGTAAGCAATTTGCCGAGGCGCTTGCACTCGTCGGGGGTGGCGGTGCGCGTGTAGCTGGTGAGTTTGTCCAGTATCTGGAGATAGCGTCCGCCTGAGTCCTTCACGAACTGCGCATGGGCAAGATGCGTTGCAAGCTGGGGGGGCTCGGGACCATCGAGCGAGAGGTCGCCGCTGGAGAGCGCAGTGAAGGTGAGCTTGCGCCGGGCGAGAAGCTCTTTGAGCTCGGCGGGCTTGAATTCGGTGAGGGCATTGGCGCGCAACTGGATGCCTTTGTAGCCGACGGCGGAGATGTCGTCGATCGACTGGCGTATCTCGTTGCCCCAGGTGATGGCGGCATAGCCGAACTGGATGCGGCTCTTGCGGGGGGCCGCGAATGAGGGCAACGATGCAGCGGCGGCAGCAGCGGTAAGGCCTGCCACAAAGGTCCGTCTCGACAGGTTGGGGTTCATCGGTGCGATCTCCTTTGGATTCAACCACGATATCAAAGCTGCGAATGAATTGAGTGCTATGGAGCAGTGGAGGTTGCATGGAGACGCTAATCGCTCAAGACGCCGGTTGAATTCTGACTCTTCGTGACGGATGATCGTATTCGTTGACCGGTGAGCCGAATGGGGCGGCTCTTTCGTCTGATAGCAGATGGAGGTGCAGATGCGCGGTCTCCAGATGGCGGCGATAGTGATGGCGGTTCCGGGAGTGATCCTCGGGGCGGTCCTTGCCCAGGAGGCGTTTCGCGAGTATCCCTCTGTCGAATATGGGCGGAACATTCCGCTTCCTCTGGACTGGCAGAGACCGGGGGAGTGGACGTTTGCACGGTTGATGTTTCCTCCGGGGCCTTTGGATGGATATCGTGGGCGGTTCGATGGCCCGTGGCAGGAAGGGTTGTCGCTGTGGACGCAGGATTATCCACGCGCCGACCGCGCCATGGCCAATGCGGTGCGGCGCTTAACCAGGGTGGATGCGCGCTCGGTGGAACAGGCTGTGAATCCCGACGACGGCGACGAGATCTACAACTGGCCGTGGCTCTATGCGGTGCAGGTGGGAGAGTGGGGGCTTACGGAGAAACAGGCGCAAAAGCTGCGCGACTACCTGCTGCGGGGAGGCTTCTTTATGGCCGACGACTGCCACGGCACCGAGGAGCAGGCCTACTTCGAAAAGACGATGAAGATGGTCTTTCCGGACCGCGAGCTGGTGGATATCCCGAACGACGATCCGATCTTCCATACGGTCTTCAACCTGGACAACCGCTTTCAGATACCGGGGGCGGAGCATCTGCGCACGGGGCATAAGAAGGATGGCTATGTCGCCCATTGGAAGGGAATCTACGACGACAAGGGCCGCATCATGGTGGCTTTCTCGTTGAACTCCGACCTGGGGGACTCGTGGGAGTTTCTGGACGACCCGCGTTACCCGGCGAAGTACTCGGTGCTGGGGACGGAGATCGGGGTGAATTATGTGGTGTATGCGATGACGCACTGAGGTGGCGCCGTGGCAGGTTGTAATCGAGCGATTCGATTTATAGGTGGTTGGATGGCGCCTGTATTTCATCCCACCCTTCGCTACCGCGAAGGATGGGGCACCCGGCTTGCTGTGGAGCAACGTGTGGCGAAAACAAGCAACAGCAAGGACAAATACGGGGATTCTTCGCTTCGCTCAGAATGACGACGTGAGACACGAGATGACGACGTGGGGTGGCACTGGATGATCAGGTGTAGCGGAAGAGGGCTTTGAAGCCGTAGTCCATGTGCTGCTGGATGTGGCAGTGGAAGAGGGAGAGGCCCGGCTGGTCGGCGGTGAAGTCGACGGTCGCTCGTCCGTAGTAGGGGACGACGACGGTGTCCTTAATAATGCCTGCGGTTTTTTTGCCGTTGATCTCGACCAGCTCCCACAGGTGGCGATGCAGGTGCATGGGGTGGGCGTCGTCGGAGCGGTTGCGCATGATGAGCCGGTAGCGGACTCCTCGTTCGAGGACGAACTCACGGTCGTGCGGGTAGGGTTTGCCGTTGACGAGCCACGAGTTGAACTTGCCTGCGCCTCCGGGAAGCTTCTCAAAGACGGTTTCGATGGTTCTTTGGGGCTCGGGCGATTTGATTGCGGGGTTGCCGAAGATGGTGTAGTCCCAGGGTGCTTTGGGTGGGTCGATCCACTGCGGCTGGCGGTGCTGTCCGGCGTACTCGACGACGATGCCGAGGCCGGATTCGCGGACCATCTTTTCGGTTGAGCCGAGTATCCAGACGCCGGGTTGCGTCATCTCGACGACGACGTCGGCGCGTTCGCCGGTGCCGAGGAAGAGTGAATCGACCATCTGCGGCGTGGGTACGGGGTTGCCGTCGAGGGCGATGACCTTCATCCTGTGGCCGGCGAAGGCGATGCGGCGGTTTTCGATGGCGCTGGCGTTGAGGAAGTGGATGAGCAGGTGCTGGCCCTCGCGCACGCGGATCGGTTCGCCCGCGCCGAGGGCCTTGTCGTTGATGGAGTAGGTCATCGATCCGACTTCGAGGCCGTTGGGGTCGGTGTTCAAGGTCGCCGGCTTTTCGGGGGTGGGGCCGTTGTGCGAGTCGTCATCGTCGTCTTCCATGGTGGCGGTGAAGAAGGGCTCCCAGTCGCGCAGGGCGAGGAAGAGCTCCTGGTCGTAGCGGCCGGGGTCGTGGGCGGGTTCGACGTAGACGAAGCCGAACTGGCCGGTGAAGGCGCCCTTGTGGAGGTCGTCCATGGCCATGGCGTGGGAGTGATACCAGCGGCTGCCGGCCGGGCCGGGGGTGAGCTGGTAGCGGTGGCGGCCGTGCGGTGCGACGAGGGGCGAGCCTTCTTCTTCGGTGCCGTCGACCTCGGGCGGGATGAGCATGCCGTGCCAGTGGACGAGCTCGGGGGTGTCGGTGTCGTTGATGACCTCGACGGTGACGGGTTTGCCGTCGCGCATACGCAGGACAGGGCCTGGGGCGGTGCCGTTGTAGCCGATGGTGGAGATGATATGCGAGCGGTCGAGCTCGACGGTGACGGGGGCGATGCGGAGGGTGTAGTCGGCTTTGCCGGCCGCTGTCGGCGCTGGCGACTGGGCGAGCAAGGGGACGCGAGAGATTCCAGACCGGGCGGCGGCAAGAGCGCCAATTTTGAGCAGATCGCGCCGTTTCATCGAGATCACTCCGTCAGGTGGCAGAAAACAAAGTTCATTTGCTACAAAACGATGCCTTGCTACGTCTACTGTCTATTAGACAGGGTAAGCAGGCGTTCCGGTACTCTTCATGTTGCTCCATTGCAGCCGGAGGTTTCGATGAAGCTCTCGCAAGCCGCAGCCGTATCGGTGGTCCTGGCGATCTGCTGCGCTGGATTACGAGGGTATCAGCGGGTTGCCGACTTTGGCTTTGGCAATGACGATTCTCCGACAAATATCAAGGCGGAGTTTTACTGGTCGCGGCTGGCATTTGCGACGAACCTGCAAGGGATGAACAGCTTTGGGGGGCGCGGGTACTGGTGGAGAAATGCGTGGTCGCGCGACTACCCGAAGGCCGACCGCCAGTTCCTGATTGCGATGCACCGGCTGACGCGCATCGACGGACGCCCGATGGAGCAGGTGGTGACGCTCGACTCCGACGAGATCTTCAACTATCCGTGGATTTATGCCGTCCAGGTGCAGATGTGGTCGTTCACCGATAAGGAGGCGCAGAGGCTGCGCGAGTACCTGCTGAAGGGTGGCTTCCTGATGGTGGATGACTTTCATGGGACGGAAGACTGGGAGAACTTCATGAACGGGATGCGGCAGGTGCTTCCGGACCATCCCGTGGAGGACCTGAAGAGCGGCGACGAGATCTTTCATACGCTGTACGACGTTGACGACAAGATGCAGATTCCGGGCGAGCAGTGGATTCGCACCGGGCGCACGTATGAGAAGGACGGCTATCAGCCGAAGTGGCGTGCGATTCGCGACGACAAGGGGCGCATCATGGTGGCGATCTGCCACAACATGCACCTGGGCGACGCGTGGGAGTGGGCAGACGATCCGAACTACCCGGAGCCGTTTGCTTCGATGGCGTTTCGCGTGGGGCTGGATTACATCATCTATGGCATGACGCATTAGATCGTTTTGGCACGGGAAATTTTCGTCCAGGTTTGTGCAGGCATGTTTGAGCTGTTGTTAAAATATCCGGGGCCGGTGTTTAGCAGGGGGCACTTTGTCCTTCTGTCGGCGTGGCCTGCGTGGCTGCTGGTTGTGCTGATTGCGATTGCGGCGGGAGCACTGGCGCTGCTTACGTACCGGCGGATTGCCGATGCGGCGCCGAAGCTGAGGAACTGGCGCGTATGGGTGCTGTGGGCGATGCAGTCTGCGTTTGTGGCGCTGGTGCTGCTGCTGCTATGGCAGCCGGCGATGATGGTGGCGGCGCTGACCTCGCAGCAGAACATTATTGCCGTGGTGGTGGACTCGTCGAAGAGCATGGCGATCGCCGATGAGAACGGAAAGACGCGAGAGGCGGCGGCGATCGATGTGCTTCAGAATGGCGTGTTGGCCGGGATACAGAAACGCTTCCAGACGCGTTTGTATCGCATGGGCGGCGGCCTGACGAAGATCGACGGGCTAGGCGGAGTTCAGCCGACGGATGGCGCGACGAACATCAACGGCGGATTGAAAAAACTGGCGGAGGACACGGCCGACCTGCCCGTGGGGGCCGTGCTGCTGCTGAGCGATGGCAGCCAGAATATGGCTGAGGCTGGAGGGTCGGGAATTGCGCTGGAGACGCTGAGCGCTCTCGGGAACCGGCGGCTGCCGGTGCATACGGTCGGCTTCGGGCGGACGGAGATTGCGCACGATGTGGAGATGGAGGGTGTGAGCGTAGCCGTGAATGCGGTGGTGAACTCGCGCATGCAGGCGGCCCTCAGTTTTGAGCAGCACGGCTACGCGGGGCAGACGGCGAAGGTCACGGTGAGGGACGGAGACAAAACGATTGCGACGCGCGAGGTGAATCTGGCCCCGGATGGCGTGATGCAGACGGAGCCGGTCTTCTTCTCCGCAGGAGAGGCGGGGGCGAGGAGTCTTCAGTTTGCGATTGAGCCGATCGCGGGGGAAGAGAACGCTAGCAACAATGCGATGACGCGCCCTGTGCTGGTGAGCGATGCGAAGCGGAGGATTCTGTACGTCGAGGGCGAACCGCGGTGGGAGTTCAAGTTTATTCGCAGGGCGGAGGATGACGACCCGACGATACAACTGGTCTCGATGCTGCGGACGAGCGAGAACAAGATCTACAGGCAGGGGATCAAAGACCCGAGCGAGCTTGCGGATGGGTTTCCTTCGCGCGCGGAGGACCTGTTTGGGTATGCCGGCATCATTGTGGGGTCGGTGGATGCGGACTACTTTACGCCGCTGCAGCGGGAGCTTCTGCGCGAGTACGCAGACAGGCGCGGAGGAGGCGTGCTGTTCCTGGGTGGACACACGTCTTTGAGCGACGGGGGCTGGGGGGCTTCAAGCGTAAGCGAGATGTTTCCGACGTTCCTGCCGCCGGGGCGCAACAGCTTTCATCGTAATGCGGCGACGGTGGAACTGACGCCGGAGGGTGTGGATTCGGCGATCACGCGGCTGCTGGATGATCCGGTGAAGAACGCGGAGCGATGGAAGAAGCTGACGTATCTGGCGGACTATCAGGATGCCGGGTCGCCCAAGCCCGGTGCAGTTGTGCTGGTGGAGATGAATGCGGGGAGGCGCAAGCTGCCGCTTTTGATCACGCAGAGGTATGGTCATGGGCGCACGGCGATTCTGGCGACGGGCGGGACGTGGCGGTGGCAGATGAGCGAGCCTCTGGGCGATCGCTCGCACGATCTCTTCTGGCAGCAACTGCTACGGTGGCTGGTGGCGGACTCGTCGGGCCCAGTAACGGCGTCCGCTTCGGCGCACACGTTGATGGACGACGGAAATATACGGCTGAGTGCTAGTGTGCGCAATGCGCAGTTTCAGCCGGCGGTGAACGCGCATGTGACGGCGCACATGATGGGGCCGGGAGGAGTGGATGCGCTGATCGAGCTCCAGCCTTCGCAGAATACTGCGGGTGAATACTCGGCGGCGTGGACAGCGGAGCGGCCGGGGGGCTACCTTGCCGAGGTGGTTGCGCAGGATGCGGGCGGGCAGAAGCAGGAGCTTGGACGCGATACGCTGGCGTTTCGGCGCGAGGACGGTGTTGCTGAGGAGTTTCACACGGAGCAGAACCGCGAGTTGCTGCAACAGCTTTCGTCGCAGACGGGAGGGCGCTACTGGAGGCCGGAGAATGTGAAGGACCTGCCGGAGAATATCTCCTACTCCGAGGCGGGAGTGGCCGTGCGCACGACGAATGAGTTGTGGAACATGCCTGTGGTCTTTCTGCTGCTGGCAGGGTTGCTGGCCTCCGAGTGGCTGCTGCGACGAAGGTGGGGGATCGTATGAGAGCTGCGCGGACATGGATGAGGTGCGGAGCCGTTATGTGCATGTTCTGCGCGGCCCTGTGCATCGCTGTGTCCTCTGCGCGGGCCGATACGTACTACGTCGTCGTTGCGGGGCTGGGAGGCGAGCCCGACTACGAGCAGAGGTTTGCCGCAGCGGCGAAGGACCTGGACAAGGTCTTCAAGGAGGCGAGCGCGAATGTTCCGGTTCGTGTGTTGTCGGGGCAAGCAGCAACGGCGGCAAAGTTCAAAGAGGCAATGGCGGCGGTGGCGCGCGATGCCAAGGCGGGCGACGATTTCGTTCTGGTGCTGATCGGGCATGGTTCTTTCGATGGCGCGGAGTATAAGTTCAACCTGGTTGGCCCCGATGTTACGGGCGAAGAGATTGCCGAGATGTGCAATCGCATTCAATCGCGAAGGCAGCTTGTTGTGGACACGACGAGCGCGAGCGGCGGCGCAATGCGCGCTCTGGAGAGACCGGGGCGCGGCGTGATTACGGCGACGAAGTCGGGCACGGAGAAGAATGCGACCGTGTTTGCAAGGTACTGGGTGGAGGCGTTGCAGGACCCGGCGGCGGACACGGACAAGAGCGATTCGATCAGCGCGCTGGAGGCGTTCACCTATGCGGCGAAGAAGACGGCGGCGTTCTATGACTCGCAGAAGCGGCTGGCGACGGAGCACGCGGTCTTCAACGATACGGGCGCCGGCGAGGCTGTGCGCGAGGCCGATGCGCGGCAGGGCGCGCTGATGTCGAGCTTCACGCTGCTTCGGCTGGGCAAGAGCCAGCAGGCGGCCAACGATCCTGCGAAGCGTCAACTGCTGTTGCAGAAGGAAGAGATCGAACAGAAGATTGACGGGCTGAAGTATCAGAAGGCAGCGATGGAGCCCGGGGACTATAAGAAGCAGTTGACGGAGCTGCTGCTTGAGCTGGCGAAGGTGCAGCAGGAGCTGGACAAATGAGGCGCGCTCTCGATCTTGCGGCGCTGTTGCTGGTGTCGACGGCTGCGCTCGCCGCTGTGCCGGGCGATTGCTGGCTGCTGCGCAAGTATGGTCAGGAAGACAAGGCGCGCGCCTGCTTCGAGCAACTGACGCGAAGCGGGAACGCGGCTACTCGTGCAGAGGGGTTCTGGGGGCTTGAGGAGTGGGACCAGGCCAACGAGCAGTTTCGGCTGGCGACGCAGTCTGCGAACAGCCAAGCGGAAGACAAGGTTCGCTGGGGAATGCTGCTCCATGAGCGCTTCAACAATAAAGATGCGGCGGACCTGTTTCGCGAGGCGCTGGCAAAGGAGCCTGCGAATGCGGACGCGTATGTCGGGCTGGCGATCGTTTCGGCGGAGAGCTTCGATGGGAAGGCCACGGTATACCTCAACAAGGCGATCGCTCTTGATGCGAAGCGCGCGGATGCGCACGAGCTGTTGGCAGGTATCGCCCTGGAAAACGATGACCGTCAGATGGCGGCGAGCGAAGCCGACAAGGCGATTGCGCTGGAGAGCGATGCGCTGGATGCGATGGCGGTCCACGCGGCGCTTGAGGTGATCGATGAGCGCACTGCGGATGCGTGGCTGGCGAAGATCGCAGCGATTAACCCGCACTACGGCACGGCTTACGCGCACATTGCGCATCACCTGGAGATGCACTACAGGCACGAGGATGCGGTGAGCTATTACCGCAAGGCGGTGGAGGCAGAGCCGCGCCTGTGGTCGGCGCATTCAGCGTTGGGTATTGGATTGATGCGGCTTGGGCAGCAGGAGGAGGCGCAGAAAGAACTGGAGCTGAGCTACAACAACGGCTATCGCGATGCCGCGACGGTGAACAGTCTGCGGCTGCTGGATAGCTATAAGAACTACGTCACGCTGCGCGATGACACGACGGTGTTGAAGCTGAAGAAGACTGAGGCCGATCTGTTGCGGCCTTATCTGCAGGACGAGCTGCATACGATTCTGAAGACGTATGACGCGAAGTATGCGATGAAGCTGCCTGCTCCGGTGCAAGTGGAGGTGTATCCCGATCATGAGGATTTTGCCGTGAGGACGATGGGGATGCCGGGGCTGGGAGCGTTGGGCGTGACGTTTGGCGAGGTCATCGCGATGGACAGCCCTTCGGCACGCAGACCCGGCGACTTCAACTGGGGCGCAACGTTGTGGCATGAGATGAGCCATGTGTATGTGCTGACGGCGACGAAGAACCATGTTCCGCGATGGTTTACGGAGGGCCTGGCGGTCCACGAGGAGGGGGAGCGTTCGGCGGAGTGGAGCAACCGGGCGACGCCGGAGGTGCTGATCGCCATCAGAGACAAGAAGCTGTTGCCGGTGCTGAAGCTGGACCGCGGCTTTGTGTATCCGGAGTATCCGTCGCAGGTGGTGGTGTCGTATTTTCAGGCCGGGAGCATCTGCGACTTTATCAAGTTGAAGTGGGGCGAGGCGAAACTGCTGGCGATGGTGCGCTCGTATGCGCAGCTACAGACGACGGCGTATGTGGTGGAGCACGACCTTGGGATGCCGCCGGAGGAGTTCGACAAGCAATATATTGCCTGGATCGAGAAGCGCTATGGAAGCGAGGCGCAGCACTTCGACGAATGGCGCGTCAAGATGAAGACGGTTGCGATGGCGGCGCGAGAGAAAGATGCGGAATCGGTGATTGCGCAAGGGCCTGCGGCGATCGCGCTCTACCCGGAGTATGTGGGTGAGGGAAGCGTGTATGAGCTGATGGCGGATGCGTTCAAGGCGAAGAATGAAGCGAGCGCGGAGGAGCGTTTGCTCGCCGCATACGAACATGCGGGAGGGCAGGAGCCGTCGGCGTTGAAACGGCTGGCGGCGCTGGAGGAGACGCGCGGAGATAAGGCTGCCGCCGCGGCGACGCTGGAGGGGGTGAACTATATCTACCCGGTCAACGATGAGGAGCTTCATCACCGTCTTGGCGATCTGCTGTATGCGCAGCAGAGGTTTGATGGCGCGGCACGCGAGTACGCGGCGGCGGTTGCGTCGCGCCCGGTGGACAAGGCAGGTGCGGAGTATCGTCTGGCGCAGGCTTATTTTGCAGCGGGCCGCAGAGGCGAGGCCGAAGAGAGCGTGCTGGCTGCGCTGGAGATTGCTCCGGGATACGTGCCGGCGCAGAAGCTGTTGCTGGAGTTGCACCAGGCTGCGGGGAAATAAGATGGGAAATTATTTGAGGGGATAAACATGGCTACTTTTGCCGGTCTCGATGCAGATGCCACAGAGCTTCAACAACGCGTTGAACGATTTCATGCGGTGCGCGAGGGCATCGCGAAACAGGTGCGCGAGGTGATTGTGGGCCAGGAGGAGGTGCTGGAGCAGGTGCTGATTGCTCTGTTCGTCGGCGGTCACTGCCTGATGACGGGCATGCCGGGTACGGCGAAGACGCTGATGGTGCGCACGATCGCCGAGGCGCTGGGGCTGGAGTTCCGGCGCATCCAGTTCACGCCGGACCTGATGCCTTCCGATGTGACGGGCACGGACATCATTGAAGAAGACATGACGACGGGGCATCGCAAGTGGACGTTTGTGCGTGGCCCGATCTTCGGCAACATCATTCTTGCCGATGAGATCAATCGTACGCCGCCGAAGACGCAGGCCGCGCTGCTGGAAGCCATGCAGGAGCGCTCGTGCACGGTGCGGGGACATGTTTATGCGCTGCCTGCGCCGTTCTTCGTGCTGGCGACGCAGAACCCGATTGAGCTGGAGGGCACGTATCCTTTGCCCGAAGCACAGCTCGACCGCTTCATCTTCAACGCGATACTGGAGTATTTGACGGTTGATGAAGAGTTGAAGGTGCTTGACCTTACGACGACTACGCGCACGGCGGTGGTCCAGCCGGTGACCTCGGCGGAGGAGTTGCTGGACTTTCAACAACTGGTAAGGATGGTGCCGATTGCGGATTCGCTGGCGAGGTATGTGGTGAACCTGGTGCGCGCGACGCGTCCCAAGAGCGAGAGCGCGCCGGAGTTTGTAAAGAAGTATGTGAACTACGGCGGCAGCGTGCGCGCGGCGCAGTTCATTGTGTTGGCCGCGAAGGCGAGGGCGCTGACGCGAAAGCGGTATCACGTGACGTATGACGACATTACGGCGCTGGCGACTCCGGTGCTGCGTCATCGCATTCTTCTGAACTTCCATGCGGAGTCGGAGCGTATCGACACGGATGAGATCATGCGACGGCTGCTGGCGCATATGTCGCCGCCCAGGGAGGGATGATGCAGCGGTTTCTCGATCCCGCGGTGCTGGCGAGCATCTCGTCGCTGGACCTGATTGCGAAGACGGTGGTGGACGGCTTTGTGTCGGGCCTGCACCGGTCGCCGGACTTCGGCTTCAGCCAGGAGTTTGCGGAGTATCGCCCGTACACGCAGGGAGACGACCTGCGCCATGTGGACTGGAACCTCTTTGCGCGAACGGAGCGCTGCTACCTGAAGCGGTACAGAGGAGAGACGAACAGCCAGCTGATGATTCTGCTGGATGCGAGCAACTCGATGCAGTTCGGTTCGCGGCAGCCGGCGAAGGCGGACTATGCGAGGTATCTTGCGGCGTCGCTGTTCTACATGGCGGTGCGCAACCAGCGCGATGCTGCGGGCGTGATTGTGTTCGACGATGAGGTGCGCGATTACGTGCAGCCGTCGACGCGGCAGGGGCAGCTCGCGCGCCTGTTTGCTTCGCTGGAGCGGGCAGAGCCGCGCGCGCGAACGGACCTGGCGAAGCCGCTGACGCACTTCCAGTCCCTGCTGCATCGTCGCGGAATTGTGATCGTAATCTCGGATTTTTACGAAGCGCCTGAGGCGATTGTGCGGGCCGTTGAGCCGCTGCGGTTTCACGGCAACGATGTTGTGTTGTTCCATGTGCTCGACCCGCAGGAACTGCGCCCGCAGATGAAAGGCCCGGCGATCCTTGTCGACCTTGAATCGAACGAGAAGATTGAGGTGGTTCCGGAGTATGTGAACTCGACGTACCGAGAGAGACTGCAAGACCATATCGAACAACTAAGCACGCGGGCGCGCGCGGCGGGAATGGAATACCAGCTTCTGGCGACGGACCAGCCTCTTGATGCAGTTTTGCGCGAGTATCTTTCGCTGCGGCGGACGGGACGATGAGGGCGGGGCGATGAGGACAGGGCGATGATGGGCTTTCTGGCGCCGTGGTTTCTGGCAGGGCTTGCGGGCCTTGGGATACCGGTGTTTGTGCATCTGTTGCGCAAACATATTACTGTGCCACGTCCGGTGAGCTCGCTGATGTTCTTTGAGCGCGGAACGCAGAGCTCGACGAAGCATCACAGGTTGAGATATCTGCTGCTGTTTGCGCTGCGGTTTGCATTGCTGCTGCTGGTGGTATTGGCGTTTGCGAATCCATTTGTGCGGCGTTCGGCGAAGGGCGCGAATGGGCATCTGCTGATGATCGTGCTCGACAACTCGTTCAGTATGCGCGCGGGCACCCGGTTTGCCGATGCGAAACAACAAGCGTTGGCGCTGCTTGCGGCGAGGCCGCGTTCGCAGCGCGCGCAGGTGATTGCGTTGGGAGGGCAGGTGCAGGTATTGACGCAGCCGATCGCCGATGCGGAGCAGTTGCGCGCGGCGCTTGAAAGCGTTCAGGTCGGCGACGGTTATGGGAGCTTTGGCGAACTCGCGAAGACGGTCCGCGCACTCAGCGAGACAGAGGCCGAGCCGATCGACCTGCATCTGTTCAGCGACATGCAGCGCAGCGCGATGCCCGCGAACTTTGCGGATGCTGTGTTTCCGCAGACGGTGGAGTTGACACTGCAAAAGGTTGCGAAAGATGCGGCCCCCAACTGGACGGTTGCGAGCGTTACTGCGCCAACGGATCTTACGGACACAAAGGACGCAACAAAATCGCGGGTGCAGGCTGTTGTCGCAGGTGCGGGTACGGACGATGCGATGAAGACGGTATCGCTGGTGGTGAATGGAAGGGAGGCGGCGAAGCGGAGCGTGAAGGTGCCTGCGAATGGACGGGCGACGGTGGAGTTTGCTCCCCTGGATGTTGGTTATGGCTTCAACCGCTGCGAGGTGCGCGTGGATGGCGGCGATGCGCTTCCGGCGGACGACGCGAGTTTCTTTGTTGTGCGGCGGCTCGATCCGCAGCGCGTTTTGTTTGTGCATAACGCGCGCGATGAGCGGTCGCCCTTGTACTTTGGCGCGGCGTTGAATGCGGCGAGTCACGGGGCCTTTGTGGTGCAGGCAGTAGCGGCAGAGCAGGCGACCGACATCGATCCCAAAAAGTTTGCCTTTACGGTGCTGTCGGACACGGCGGCGCTGCCTTCGATCTTTGAACATACGCTGGAGCAGTATGTGACGAGTGGCGGCGATGTGTTGATTGCCGCTGGCGTGGAAGTGGGGCGGCGGGGAAGCGTGCCGCTGTGGGGCGGCAAGCCGGCGAAGCCGCGCAATCTTACGGCTGCGGTTGGCCAGGTGGACTTTACGTATCCCGCTCTGGAGCAGGCGGAGCCGGGACGCGACAACGGAGGCTGGGCTGCGGCGCGGTTCTTCTACGTTGTTCCGGCCGACGCTTCTCATACGCGGGTTGTGGCGCGGCTGAGCGATGGCACACCTCTGTTGCTGGAGAGGCAGATGGGTGAGGGCAGAGTGCTTCTGTTTGCATCAGGGCTTGAGAACCTGACGAACGACCTTCCGCTTCACCCTGTGTTTGTTGCGTTTGTCGATAAGGCGTCGCGATACCTTGCAGGCGGCGAAGAGTTGAGCGGAGCGAAGACGGTGGACTCGTTCGTCGAGCTGCGCTCTTCGGCGGAGACGCCTGGGAGGACGGCGAACGCTGAGGTGATTGATCCGGGCGGGCGGAGGCCGCTCTCTTTGAGCGAGGGGCGAACGGCGCGGGCGTTTCGCCTAACGAAGGCGGGCTACTATCAGATTCGCTTTGCGAATGGCCGCAGCGGTGAGATCGGAGTCAATCCTGACCGACGCGAATCGGACCTGACTCCTATGTCGGCGGAGATGCAGGGGTTATGGACGGGAAGCCACGACGGCGGAAATGCAGTGGAGAAAAAGCAGGTTTCGGGGACGAATGACCGACGCATAGGACTGTGGTGGTACGTTATGCTGCTTGCACTGGCAGTTGCGGTTGCGGAGACGGCTCTCTCCAGCCGCTACCTGGGCGTGCAGCGGGAGGAAGTATGAGCAGGCGGGACGAGCTCAATTCCTACATTGCGCAGACGCGAAGCAGGCTACGCCTACAGGCGTGGACAGCAGGCTTCCTTGTGCTGGCGGGCACGGCATTGCTGACCACGATCGTTCTTGTTCTGATCCTCAACCACTATGCGTTTCCTGCTGTAGGAGTGAAGGGCGCGCGCGTGGCGCTGTTTGTTCTGCTGGGAGTTACGGCGGCGGCAGGCATCGCCCTTCCGCTGATGCGGCTTACGCCGGAGCGCACGGTTGCGAAGACGGAGCAGGCCCATGCTGAGCTGGAGCAGCGGCTGAGAACGTTCTATGAGCGGCAGCAGCAAGGTGGCGATCCCTTCATCGAACTGCTTGCTGCCGACACGCTGACACATACGCAGGACGCCGCGCCGTCGTCGCTAGCCCCAGGCAGGCGATTGTTTGCGTTTGCGGGAGTTGGGCTGGGGTGTCTTGGCGCGCTGATCTGGATGATCGTGGCCTCGCGCGGCTTTATAGGCTATGGCGCGACGCTGTTGTGGACTGGCGGGCACAAGAACGCCGCTCCTCTTTACAGCCTGGCTGTGGAGCCCGGCGATGTGACTGTGCGACGCAACAGTGACCAGCTGATTACGGCGCACGTTGTGGGGTTGCACCCGGAGAAGGTGCAGTTGTTTGCGCACTATCAGAGCGCGAAGGGGTGGGAGCCGGTTGCGATGCAGATGCTGCCGGATCAGGGAGGGAGCGCGAGCTATCAGTTTGTGCTCGCGGGGTTGCCGGAGAACGTGGAGTACTACGTGACCGCGGGACCGCTGAGTTCGCAACACTACACGGTCCGGGTGGCAGATCTTCCGACGGTGAAGAAGATTCACGTCACCTACCAGTTCCCCAAGTGGACAGGGTTGAAGCCGGCGGAGCAGGAGCAGAGCGGGGATTTGCGGGCGATTGAAGGAACGGATGCCTCGATTGAGGTGGAGATGGACAAGCCGCTCAAGGAGGGCAAGCTGGCGCTGGATGACAACAAGACGATCACGTTGTCGAGCGGAGAGGGGAATACGTACAAGGGCTCGATCCACATGGAGAAGGACGGCGCGTATCACGTTGCAGCGATCGAGCAGGGGCAGCCAGTCCGGCTTTCGGAGGACTACTTTATTGCGACGGACAAGGCGGAGCCTCCGCAGGTGAGCATCAGCCGTCCGGGCGGTGATTATCGCGCTTCGCCGATCGAAGAGGTCAAGGTTGGGGTTGAGGCGGCGGACCAGTTCGGCCTGCGAGAGATGCACCTTCATTACTCGGTGAATGGCGGAGCGGACAAGGACGTGGATCTGTTGAAGTCGCCGGGAGCGAAGAATGCGGATGGCTCGTACACGCTTCGGCTGGAGGAGTTCAAGCTGGTGCCGGGAGACCTGGTGAGTCTGTACGCCACGGCGAAGGACGGTCACGCGGAGGCGCGCACAGACATCAGCTTCGTTCAGGTGGATCCGTTTGAGCGGGAGTTCTCGCAGTCGCAGCAGAGTGGCGGCGGGGGTGGCGGTGGAGGCGGCGGACAGAGCAATCAGACCGACATGTCAAAGCGCGAGAAGGAGCTGATTGCCGCGACGTGGAAGCAGCAGAACGACAAGACGGCGACACAGAAGGACAGCGCGGTGCAGGGGCAGTTCCTTTCGGATGCGCAACAGAAGCTGCGCGACCAGGTGCAGGCGCTTTCGGCGCGCATGCAGAGCCGCGATCTGTCGGAGGCGAACGAAGAGTTCAACGGCTTTGAGAGAGACATGCAGATGGCGGCGGCGGCGATGGGGCCTTCCGCGGACAAGCTGAAGGGGATGCAGTGGAAAGACGCCTTGCCGCTTGAGCAGAAGGCATTGCAGGCGCTGCTGCGCGCAGAGGCTACGTTCCGGCAGATTCAGGTGGCGTTCGGGCAGCAGGGCGGCGGAGGAGGCGGAGCGAACTCGGCGGGGCGCGACCTGGCGAGTTTGTTCGACCTGGAGCTGGATACAGCGAAGAACCAGTACGAGACGGCGCAGAACACTTCTCCCGAGGAGCAGAAGCAGAAGGAGATTGACGACGTGCTGGCGAAGCTGGATGCGCTGGCGAAGCGGCAGGAGGAGCTGGCCAAACAGCAGAACAATCCGCAGCAGAGCTTCCAGGACCGCTGGCAGCAGGAGATGCTGCGCCGCGAGGCGGAGCAGTTGCAGCGCCAGATGGAGCAGATGGCGCAGAACGGCAATGGGCAACAGTCAGGTTCGCCGCAATCTGGTTCGCAACAAAGCGGGTCGCAACAAACTGGCTCGCAGCAATCGGGCAGTCAAAGCTCTGGCGCGTCCGGTTCCAGTCAGAGCGGTTCGCAGCAGCAGCGGAGTGCGTCGGCTGCGAGTGGCTCCTCGGCTTCGGGCAGACAGCAGGACCAGCGCGTGGAGCAGGCGCTGAGCCGATTGCGGCAGGCTGGCGATGCGATGAAGCGCAGCGGGAATCCGCAACAAAGCGCGGACGCAGCGAGACAGGCGGCAGATCGGCTTGAGGAGGCGCGAGGTCTGCTGGGCGCGAGCCGGCAGCAGATGGCCTCGGGGAAACTGGGGTCGTTATCGCAGGAGGCTGACCGGCTGGCGCAGGAGGAGCGGTCGCAGACCGACCGCATCAACGAGTTTGCGAACCGGCAGCAGGGCGCGAATCCTCTGGACCGCGACAGCGTGACGGCGAGGCTGAATGAGAGGAACCGGTTGGCGGAGGACCGTCAGCAGCTTTCCAACGATCTCTCCAGCCTGCAAAGGAACATGCGCGATTCGGCGCGCTCGATGGCGTCGAACAGCCCGTCGGCTGCGGAGAAGCTGCGCCGGGCGCTGTCGGAGATGGATGAATCGGACCTGGACAACCATGTTCAGCGGACAGCGGACTGGCTGCGCAGAGGGATCAATCCCAACTCGAATGGAACAGAGGCGGAGATCGCGCAGGGCTTGCAGAAGTTGAGCGGTCAGCTTCGCGACGCTCAGAAGGATGCCGGACAAGCAGCGCCAGGCGGAAGACGCGATGGCGCGGGCCGTGGCGACCAGACGGCGGCGCTGGACCAGGTGAGGCGTCTGCGCGGGCAACTGGAGGCGATGGCCGGACCTGCCGGAGATCGGCAGGGAGCGAACCGGCAGGGCAATCAGAGAGGCCAGGGTTCCGCGGATGGTAGGGATCCGTCTCAGTCGGCCAACGGACAGATTCAGCGCGGCGGGCAGGGACAGCAGGGGCAGCAGGCGGGGACTCGATCGGGCCAGGGACAGCAGGCAGGGAACCGCACTGGCCAGGCAGGCGACGCGAATGGTGAGATCAGGGCCGGGGGCGGAGGGTATGCCGATGGCACGGTCTGGGGAAATATCAACACGGGCAACAACAGCTATGGCGCCGGATCTTCGCGACCGGCGCCGACGGATGCCTCGGGCAATCCGCGCGATACGGAGCAGACGTACCGGCAGCAGATGCGCGAGTTGGAGCGGTTGCGGCAGATGGTGCAGGGGGACTCAGGCGCATCGAAGGAGGTCAGCGAGCTGACGAAGCAGATGCAGGCGCTCGATCCGTCGCGTTTCCCCGGCAACCCGGCGATGGTGGAGCATCTGCACCGCGAGGCGCTGAGCGCCATTGACCGGCTGGAGTTGCAGTTGAAAAACGGCGGCGCAACAGCAGAGGCTCGGTCGGGCAAGCCGGACACGGTGCCTTCGGGGTATCAGGAGCCAGTGGCGGAGTATTACCGTCGCTTGAGCAAGGCGCGGTGATCGCCGCGGAACCATAGGCGAACGGCCGGCGTCGAGAGGTAGCAGATCAGGCAGAGCGCGAGGAGCGCCTCGATCATGGTGGTCAGGGTACCGAGGTGGACCGGGGTGAGCGGTTGACGGAGGGAGCTCCTGGCGATCCACAGGGACTGAAGGGCGAGGAGAATGGCGACCCAGCGGGCCCAGTTGCGTCCCTGAAGATAGAACCAGAGAAAGACATAGCAGGCAGCGACGATGAGGGTATAGGTAATGATGGAGCTGGTGGAGCGGTCCTGCTGGAGGATCAGAAGATAGTCGAGCGCGGTGGTGGCGCACATCAGGGCAAAGGTGATGGTGACGCCGATGGGGCGGGGCATAGGGTTGCAGTTTATCGCGGCATCCGGCGTCCTTAGGCACTTCAGTTTGTTTTACTTGCACTGAGTCTTTTGGGTGATACGCCTTGAATTTTCCGTGTGGTCTACTACGTGCACGGGAGGTTCGACCCGGCAGCGGCTGCGGTCATTCGAGCGGTGCACTCTCTTGGGTTGGTGTTTGTTCAAATCTACCGGCAAGCGATATTGTGGAGCCACGCCTGAAGACCCGGTTATGAGGGCGTGTGTGGGCCTTCCTCGACTGGAACTATCTGCGTAGCCGCAAGATCGCTACGTTCTAACAACATTCTTACAGGGCTTCATCCCGATGCAGGAGTTTCTGGCATTGCGTGTGAGGGAGACGCTGCTGGAATAGCAGAGAACGGTATGTGTGCGGTGAAAGACGGCAGACCTGAACCGATAGCGATTGTTGGCATGAGCTGCCGTTTCCCCGGCGCGGAGGATCCGGATGCGCTTTGGAGGATGGTTGCCGAACGCCGGGAGGGCGTGTCGGATTATCCGGGGGGGCGGACGCCGGAGCTCGATGCGTTTTACCGGAGGGTCGGCATGGCGGATGGGCCGGCGTCGATCCGCGGCGGGTTCCTGCCGGAGATCGACAAGTTCGACGTGGGGTTCTTTGAGATGTCGCCGCGCGAGGCGGAGTGGCTGGATCCGCAGCAACGGCTGCTGCTGGAGGCAAGCTGGGAGGCGCTGGAGGACGCGGGTATTCCGCTCGACCGGCTTTCGGAAGAGAAGACGGGAGTCTTTGTCGGAGTCTGGGTAAACGAGTACGAGCACCACGCGAAGGCGAACGCTCCTGTATCCGAACTCTTTGTGATTACGGGCGGCGCGCTGTTTGGAGCCTCGAGCCGCTTGTCGTATCAGTTCGACCTGCGCGGTCCTGATGTTTCAGCGAACGCGGCATGCGGCTCATCGCTGGTGGCGGTGCATCTGGCAACGCAGTCGCTGCGCGCGGGGGAGTGCTCGGTTGCGCTGGCGGCCGGGGTGAATGTGCAGGTGCGGTATGAGTGCACGCAGGCATTCAGCCGAGCGAAGATGCTTTCTCCCGATGGACGCTGCAAGTTTGGGGCGGCTACTGCGGACGGGTTTGTTCGTAGCGATGGCGTGGGGACACTGGTGCTCAAGCGGCTTTCGGACGCGGAGCGCAACGGCGACAGGATCCATGCGCTGATTCTGGGGACGGGGATGGCCAACGATGGCCGGGGCAGTGGGCTGCTCATGACGCCCAGCGCCAGCGGCCAATGTGACGCGATGCTTGCCGCGGTCCGTAATGCCGGTGTTGACGCGAAGACCGTGGATTATGTGGAAGCGCATGGCACGGGAACGCGGGCGGGCGACCCCATCGAGCTGGCGGCGATCTCGGAGGTGTTCGGGCGGCCTGAGGACGGAGTGAACCCGTGCCGTACCGGGTCGGTGAAGACGAACATCGGTCATACGGAGTCGGCGGCGGGGGTGTCGGGCATCATTCGCGCGGTCGAGGCGATGAAGCATGAGCAGTTTCCGGTGAGCCTTCATGCGGAGGAGTTGAATCCCGCTCTTGCCTGGGATGGGCTTGGCGTCAGGCTGGTGCGGGAGGAAGCGCGGTGGGAGAGGCAAGGACATCCGCGTCGCGCATCGGTGAATGGCCTGGGGCTGACGGGGACGAATGCACACATCATTCTTGAAGAAGCCCCCTCTGCCAGGGTCGTTTCGGGTAGCCAAAGTAATGAAGATTATCTGCTTGTTATTTCAGGTGGATGCAAGAAATCTCTAAAGCAAAAAATGAGGCAATATCGCGATGCAATCGCTGGATTGCCGGCTGGGGATGAGGAGCGCGGGCGACTTTATGACTTCTGCTATACGGCCTCGGCCCGGCGAACGCATCTTGCGTACCGAAGCGCGGTTGTGGGGGACAGCGCGGCTGGGTTGCAGAGACAGCTCGAGCTACTGATGGATGAGCAGGATGCCACCGCAGGCTTGACCGGGGTTGTGGAAGATGGCCGCCGGCGGAAGATCGCGTTTGTCTTTCCCGGTCAGGGGTCGCAGTGGGCGGGCATGGGGCGGGAGCTGCTTCGCAGCGTTCCTGCCTTTCGCGAGGCGATGACCCGGCTGGATGCAGCGATTCAGCCGGAGGCGGGCTGGTCGGTGCTGAAGCAGTTGGAAGACCCGGCCTTCGATGAGCGGCTGGCGCGGATCGATGTGATTCAGCCGACTCTGTTTGCGATGGAGGTGGCCCTGGCGGAGCTTTGG
Source organism: Acidobacteriota bacterium (assembly GCA_018268895.1). NCBI lineage: Bacteria > Pseudomonadati > Acidobacteriota > Acidobacteriota bacterium. The sequence continues at coordinate 272,035 of JAFDVP010000013.1, forward strand.
CGCTCGTGGGGTGTGGTTCCGCAGGCGGTGATTGGGCACAGCATGGGAGAGGTTGCGGCGGCGTGCGTTGCCGGGGTGCTGACCTATATAGGTGCTGCGGCGATTATCTGCCGGCGAAGCAGGTTGCTGATGCGGGTTGCGGGCGCGGGGGCGATGGTGGTGGTCGACCTGCCGCACGAAGAGGCGCAGCAGGAGATTGCGGGGGCAGAGGACAAGGTATCGGTGGCGGTCTCCAACAGCCCGCGGTCGACGGTGCTGGCGGGAGATCCGGCGGCGCTGGACGAGATTGTGCAGAGGCTGGAGGCCAGAGACGTCTTTTGCCGCTGGGTGCGCGTGGATGTCGCTTCGCACAGTCCGCAGATGGACCCGCTGAAGGCGGAGCTGCTGGCTGCGCTTGGAGAGGTGCAGCCGCAGGCGGGGAGCGTGCCGGTGTGCTCGACCGTGCTCGCAGGCATGGTTGAAGGGGCGGCGCTGGATGCGCGGTACTGGGTCTCGAACCTGCGCGAGCCTGTGCTGTTTGCGCGTGGAGTGGAGGAGCTACTGCGGCAGGGGTTCGACACGCTGATTGAGATGAGTCCTCATCCGATCCTTGTGCCGTTTGTGGAGCAGACGTCGGAGGCTGCGGGAAGGAAGGCGCTGGCGGTGGGATCGCTGCGCCGGGAAGAGCCGGAGATGGCGACGTTGATGGTCGCGGCGGGACGCCTCTACGTGAATGGCGCGAAGCTGGATTGGGACGCGATCTATCCGGCGGGCAATCTTGTGAAGCTGCCGTTGTATCCGTGGCAGCGTGAACGCTTCTGGATTGAGTCGCGCGGCGCGAAGGCGAATGGCTTTATGTCGACTGCGGGGCATCCGCTGATGGGAGAGCCGGTGCCGACGGCCACGGGCGAGTACCTGTGGACGGCGACGATCGGGCTGGAGGCCCATGCGTGGTTGAAGGACCATGCGGTGAGCGGGACAGTCCTGCTGCCGGGCAGCGCGTATGTTGAGATGGCTGCGGCGGCCGGGAAGCTGATCTTCGGCGATACATCTGGTGAACTGCAGCGCCTGACGCTGAAGGAGGCGGCGACGCTGACGGAGAGCAAGCGGCTGGAGATGCAGGCCGTCGCCAGCCGGGAGTCGCATGAGGCTTATGCGATCCGCTTCTTCTGCCGTGAAGAGGGGAGCGAGTCGTGGATGGATGCGGCGGAGTGTCTTGTGCGCAAGGCTGCCGCATCGTCTTCGGTAGTGGGCCTGCGAGCGTGGGAGGACGCGGAGTTTTCGCCGCAGATGATGACGGGGCGGCAACATGCGGAGAAGCTGGCGAAGGCGGGCTATGATTTTGGCCCTGCGTTCCGGCAGATTGACTGGGTCACAGTAGCTGGTGAGACAGCGCTTGCGCGGATTACGCCGCCTGCGGAGATGGGACGCGAGGGATATCGGCTGCATCCGGCGACGGTGGATGCGGCGTTGCAGGTCGTCGCCCGGCTGCTGATTGAGAACAGCGGCAGCGCGGAGACCCTGCTGCCGGTCTCCATTGCCAGCGTGGCCTGGGGGGAACAGGAGATCCGGGGCGAAGCGCTTTATGCTAAAGCGCGGCTGAATGCCGCCCCCTTATCGGGAGACGTTCAGCTCTTCGACGGTCATGGCCGAGAGCTGCTTGCGATCAAGGGGCTGGCGTTTCATCGGTTCGGTGTGGATGCCGTATCGGGTGTGGAGGATGAGCTTTTCAGGCTTGCGTGGGAGCCGGTGCCGTTGCCTGGCGAGGGCATCAAGAGCGCAACGCGATTGAAGTGGCTGCTGGTTGGAGGAGAGCCGCGCGAAGCCAAGCAGCTTGCGGATGCGTTCGCCGCGCGCGGAGCGAGTTCGATTGCGTTGCCGGTGAGCGAGTTTTTAGCCGGGGAAGAAGAGTTCTCGTGCCAGGGTGTGGTGTGGCTGGAGCCTTCCATGCCTGGGCTTTCCTCTGTGTTGTCGCAGACGCAGGAAGTGCTTGCCGAGGGCGCTCGTGTTGTGACGAAGGTTGCCGGGATCGAGCAACGGAGCCAGACAGACGTGCGGCTGTGGATGACGACAGTCGAGACACAGGCGGTTACGGGGAGAGAAAAGATCGATGTTCAGGGAGCGGGGGCGTGGGGGTTCTTCACGTCGGTCAGCAATGAATATCCGTCGCTGCGGGCGAGCAGTATCGACTTGAATGCGAAGTGGCAGGAGAGCGATGTTGAAGGCATCGTGGCGATGCTGCTTGGAGATGTTGAGGACGGGCGTATCGCGTTGCGCGAGGGGAGGTATTATGCGCAACGCCTGGTGCGGATGGATGGTCGCGCGGCGGACTCGCCGGGAGATTCTGTAAGGGAAGGCGAGGGCTTTGAGCTGGGGCAGCGGGTTCCAGGAGACGTGGACAGCTTTGAGCTGGTGTCGTTGCCGTATCGAGCGCCGGGAGCTGGAGAGGTCGAGATTGAGATCGAGGCCGCGGGACTGAACTTCAGAGATGTGCTGAGCGCGATGGCGCTGCATGAGGGGATTCAAGGGGCGCACTTTGGGAGAGAATGTGCCGGTCGTGTGGTGCGGGTTGGACCGGGTGTGGAGCGGCTGAAGGCGGACGATGAGGTTTTGGCCATCACGCCTGCATTCGACCGGGTGGGGATGTTCGCTTCGCGCGTTATTGTTCCGGAGGAGCTGGCATACGCGAAGCCGAAGGGGATGACGTTTGCCGAGGCCGCGGGCATTCCGTGCGTGTTTCTTACGGTGTGGTATGCGCTGGTGAAGCTGGCGCACCTGCAACGCGGAGAGCGGGTGCTGATTCACGCGGCGGCAGGCGGGGTTGGATTGGCTGCGATCCAGGTTGCCCAATGGATTGGAGCAGAGGTGTTTGCGACCGTGGGGTCGGAGGAGAAGCGCGCTTACATCGAATCGCTTGGAGTGAAACACATCATGCACTCGCGCAAGCTCGACTTCGCGCGCGAGGTGATAGAGGCCACGGACGGAGCGGGTGTGGATGTGGTGCTGAACTCGCTTGCGGGACCGGCGATAACGGCAGGTCTGGAGTCGCTGGGCAGATATGGACGGTTTGTCGAGATTGGCAAACGAGACATTCTGGAAAACAGCAGGATCGGACTGAGCCCGTTTGATCGCAATCTGTCGCTGTTTGCGGTCGACCTGGCGCAGTCGGTGGAAGACCGCCGCGGCATGATGAGTGAGATGTTCGGAGAGTTGATGCAGCTCTTTGAGCAGGGTGTATTGTCGGTTTTGCCGACGGAGGAGTTTTCGATCAACGCTGCGAGCGAGGCCTTTCGGCACATGGCCAAGGGTGGCCATATCGGAAAGATTGTTCTCGGGGTGCAGGGCAGAGCGGTGAGCGTTCGCCGGGACCGCAGCCGGCTGAACGCGGAGGCGACCTATCTTGTGACGGGCGGCGCAGGCGGTTTGGGGCTGGCGACGGCGGAGGCGCTGATTGGGGGCGGAGCGCGGCACCTGGTGCTGGTATCGCGGCGCGGCGTGACGGCTGAAGTGCGGGCCTCGCTGGAGGCGCTGGAGAAGACGGGCGCGAAGGTGGTTGTTCGTAAGGCCGATGTGAGTAGCGCCGGGGATGTGGATGCGCTGCTGGAGGAGATCCGCGCAACGATGCCTCCGCTGCGAGGGGTGGTGCACGCCGCGGGAGTTCTGGATGACGCGGTGGTGTCGGGCCTGACGCGGGAGAAGTTTGAGGCGGTGATGGCAGGCAAGGTGAGAGGCGCGCTGCTTCTGGATGCACATATTAAAGAGGGTGAGCTGGACTTCCTGGTGTACTACTCGTCGGTTGCCGGAGTGCTGGGGAACCCCGGGCAGGCGAACTACGCGGCGGCGAATGCGATGCTGGACGCGCTTGCGGAGGCGCAGCGCGCGCGCGGCGTTCCGGCAATCAGCATCGACTGGGGAACGTGGGGTGAGGTTGGGCTTGCGGCAGAGAGAGAGAACCGCGGCGCGCGGCTGACGGGGCAGGGACTCGGTCCTCTTTCAACGGCCGAGGGCGTGGCGTTGTTGATGCAGGTTCTTCGCGATGCTCCTGCGCGTGCTGTTGCGATGCGGTTCGATGCTGACGCATGGTGCGGGGTCCACGCGGCGGCGCGAGGGTCGGGAGTCTTTGCGCACCTGCTTCGGCGCGGCGTTGCGGCGCGGAGTGAAGGCGGCGATTTCGCGTCGCGCTTGCACGGCCTGCCGGGCGAAGCGATGCGGGCCGCGCTGGCGCCGTGGCTGCGTCAACAGGTGGCAGCGGTTCTGAGGCTCGATGTGGAACGGGTCCCGTTGGACAAACCGATGCGGTCGCTTGGCCTGGATTCGCTGATGGCGCTGGAGCTGCGTAACCGGCTGGAGCGAGAGCTTCATTTGAAGTTGTCGGCCACGCTGGTGTGGAACTATCCGACGGTCACAGCCGTGACCGCATATTTAGAGGAGCGGCTGACGGCAACGCGCGAGGCGAGCGCTGGGGAGGTGAAGAGCACATCGGGGTCTACCGGCGTTGTTGGAAGAGACGTTGCTCCGCAAACGGCAGAAAGCGCAGACAAGACGGTGAGCGCAGCAGACCTGCTGGAAGCGGAGCTGCTGGGGGCCGAGGGTCTTTTGAATACTTTGGAGAGCGCGAAGTGACGGAGAGTTCACAGGACGAGCTGCTGGAGCGCGCCCGCAAGGTGATCCGCGACCTGCGCGAGAAGTTGAGCGCGGCTGAAGCTCGCAACCAGCCTGAGCCGATTGCAGTGACCGGTCTGGGATTGCGCTTTCCGGGGTGCGGCGACGATCCACAGCGCTTCTGGCAGATGATTGAAGAGGGCCGCGATGCGGTGGTGAAGATTCCGCGCGACCGCTGGGACAGGGAGGCCTACTATGCTCCCGATGCGCCGACACCGGCAAAGATTAATACGCGGCACGCATCGTTCCTTGAAGATGTGCGGCGGTTCGATGCGGCGTTCTTCGACATTACGCCTACGGAAGCTGTCGGGATGGACCCGCAACAGCGGATTTTTCTGGAGACGGCGTGGCATGCGTTTGAAGATGCAGGGCTGACGAAGCAGCATCTGACCGGCAGCGACACGGGTGTCTTTGTGGGCGTGCACAGCCAGAGCATCGACTACCTTGCGATGCAGCAGGCGGAGCCACAGCGGCTGGATGCGTACTCGGGCACGGGCACGGCGCACGACGTGATTGCCGGAAGGCTGGCCTACTGGCTCGACCTGCATGGGCCTGCGGTGGTGGTGAATACGGCGTGCTCTTCGTCGCTGGTTGCGGTGCACCTGGCGTGCCGGAGTCTGCGCGCGGGCGACTGCACGGTTGCGGTCGCGGGCGGCGTCAATCTTCTGCTGACGCCCATGTCGACGGTGACTGCTTCGCAGTTGCAGTTGCTGTCTCCCGATGGGCGCTGCAAGACATTTGATTCGCGAGCCGATGGCATGGGACGTGGAGAGGGATGCGGCGTGGTGGTGCTGAAAAAGCTGAGCGATGCGCGGCGCGATGGCGACCGCGTCCATGCGGTGCTGCGCGGCTCGGCGGTGAACCAGGACGGAAGGACGAATGGACTGACGGCCCCGAACGGCCTCGCGCAGCAGCGTGTTCTGCGGCGCGCCGTGGAAGATGCGGGTGTGGACGCGGGAGCGATTGGTTATGTAGAGGCGCATGGAACGGGGACTCCGCTGGGCGACCCGATCGAGATCGAGGCGCTCGGCGAGGTCTTTGGGCGGGCGAAGAAGAGAACATCTGCATTGACGCTGGGAGCGGTGAAGGCGAACGTTGGCCATCTGGAAGGGGCAGCTGGTATAGCGGGGCTGATCAAAGCGGTGATGGTGCTGAAGCATCGCTGGCTGCCGCCGGTGGCCAACCTGGAAAGGTTCAACACGCACCTTGTTCTGGAAGGTTCGGGCATCGAGATTCCGAAGCAGGGGCGCGTGTGGGAGGCCTCCGCACCGAGGATCGCAGGCGTGAGCTCGTTTGGATGGAGCGGCACGAATGCGCATGTGGTTCTCGAAGAGGCGGTGGAGACTGCTGCGGCGGATGGCGGACGGATGGCGGAGAGGCCGGTGCTGATCTCGGCACAGTCGGCAGAGGCGCTGAAGGTACTGGCTGCTGCCTATGCGGAGCTGCTGGATGCGGCGGATGCTGCGATGTTTGCGCGCGTGAGCTATACGAGCGCTGTGCGGCGAACGCACCATGCTTTCAGGCTTGCGGTCGCTGGCGGCGATGGCCGGTCGGCGGCTCGGGATCTTCGACGGCGCATTGCAGAAGGTGTGGGTTCAGCACAGGTGGCAGGCGGTGGGGCTGCATCGCTTGGCGAGAGTCTGCGGTCGTGGGAGTCGGGAGCCGAAGTCGCGTGGGAGAGGCTGGTGCCGCTTGCGGGCATCGCGGACCTGCCTCTGTATCCGTTTCAGGGGAGAGAGTACTGGCTGGATACAAAGGCAGTGTCTGCCGAAGAAGAGGCGGCAGACAGGCCACCTGACGATTGGTTCTATAAGACAGAGTGGATTGAGAGGCCGCTAAGCGACGCAGCGAATGGATTGAGCGCAGTCGTTCTGATTCATTCGCCATCGAGCGACATGGCGCGAGTGATGGACGTCTTCGAGCGGCGCGGGATTCGAGTGCTCGATGTGCTCTGCGGAGGCGGGGCCTGCGAACGACTGGCGGGCAACAGGTTTGTGACAGGTGAGGATGCTGGCCAGGGACTTGCGCGGGTGTTTGAAGTATTGGCGAAAGAAGGGATCGCAGGGTACGAAGCGCTGTACTTCTCTGAAGAGGAGAGCGCGGAGCGTCTGATGGAGGATGCGCTGGCCGTGTCGATGGCTTTCGTCAGGCAGGAGTCGCCTTCGAGATTGTGGTTTGTGACTCGTGGCGCGGATGGTCCGGATGGTTTGGGGCGCTGCGGTCGCACGAGGATGCAGTCGGCGGTGCGAGGCTTCAGCCGCGTCTTTGGACTTGAGTATCCTGAGCGGTCTGGCGGACTGATTGACGTCGATTGGAGCGAGGAGGCTGGTGTTGCAGCGCTTTGCGATGAGTTGGAGACGTCCTCAGGTGAAGACCGCGTGGCGTTGTGGGATGGCCGGCGCTGGGTTGCTCGTCTTCGCCGCGACCGGCCTGCATTGCTGAAGAGCCGGTTGTCCCTGCGGCAGGACTGCGCGTATCTGGTTACAGGAGCGTTTGGCGAGTTGGGCGTTGAGATCGCGTCATGGCTTGTAGAACGCGGTGCGCGTCATCTGGTCCTGCTTGGTCGAAGACGAGTGGAAGAGGTTGGGAATGCGAGGCTGCTGCGGCGGATGGAGGAGTGGCGTAAGCGGGGAGTGGCCGTTGTTGCGGAGGCCTGCGATGTTGCGGTTGAGTCGCAGGTGCAGCAGGTGTTGGACGGCATTGCCGGTACCGGACGCCGATTGGCTGGTGCGATTCACGCCGCTGCGCGGTTGGTGGTGCGCCCGATTTCCGAATTCGGTCGCGATGACGTCCATGAGGTATTTCATGCGAAGGTTGAGGGCGCGAGGGTGCTGGACCGGCTGACGCGCTCGCTCGATCTGGATTTCTTCGTTGTGTTCAGCTCTGCGGCGACGACGATTGGGCTGCGCAATGGGGCGTTGTATGCGGCTGCCAACGGCTGTCTCGACGAGATTGTTCGAGAGCGGCGAGAGGGGAAGCAGGCCGGTCTCTGCATCGAGTGGGGATCGTGGGAGTATGCGCGTGAGGAGACGCAGCGCGCGTTGATTGGCCAGTCCGGGTTCGAGGAGATGCAGCCGGCGCGAGCGATGAGGGCGCTGGAGTCGCTGCTGCAGGAAGGCCGCGGCGATGGATTGATTGCCGCCATCGACTGGAAGGCGCTTGGACCGGCGCTGGAGATGCGCACCAGCCAGGCGTTGGTGGAGGATCTGCTGGTCGAGCGCGATGCGGCAGAGGAAAGCGTAGCGGCGCCAGGCGCAGCGCTGTCTGCCGAGGGGTTGACAGGAATCTCGAAGGAAGAGCGCAGCGATCGCGTGTGCGACTTCGTTGCAGCGGAGGTGCGCCGGATCTTTGGGATGGTGCCGGAGGAGTTTCTCGACGAATCGCGCGGGCTGTTTCAGATGGGAATGGATTCGCTGATGAGCGTGAGGCTGAAGCGGGCGTTGGAGGCCGGAACGGGGCTTCGTCTTCCGGGAACGCTCACGCTGCTGTATCCCAATGTTTCAGCTATCGCGGCGTACCTGGAGGAGAAACTCGTGCCGTTGGCTTCAACGAAGGATGTGACAGATACGTCGGCGGCGCAGGAGAAGAGTGCGGGCTCTGAGGATGTCTCCGGCATGGATGACGAAGAGACGAGTGCGGCGATTGCAGCGGAGATTGCAGCGCTGCAACAGAAGCTGGGGGTCCGGTAGATATGGCGGATGGAACGGGAGCCATCTCGGCTGACAAGCAGACGTTGCTTGCGCTGCGAGCGCTGCGCCAGCGTGTTGAAGAGCTGGAAGCGGCGGAGCGGGAGCCGATTGCAATTATCGGGATGGCCTGCCGGTTTCCCGGCGGCGCAGACACTCCGGAGGATTTCTGGAGGCTGTTACAGGAGAGGCGCGACGCAGTGAGTGAGATTCCTCGCGAACGGCTCGACCTCGAATCGGTTTACGATCCGAAGCCGCAGACACCGGGAAAGACCTATAGCAAATGGGCGGGTGTGCTTGAGGCGCCGGGCAGCTTCGATGCGGAGTTCTTTGGGATCTCTCCGCGCGAGGCGGTGAGCATGGACCCGCAGCACCGCATGTTGCTTGAGGCAAGCTGGGAGGCGCTGGAGGATGCGGGCATCGCGCCGAAGACGCTTGCGGGCGGGCAGGTAGGTGTCTTTGTCGGCGTGACGACGTCGGAGTATGCGCAACTCCAACAGAGGATCACGGCGCGAGAGAAGCTGACGGCGTACGTGCTTCAAGGCTCGGCGCTGAATGCAGCGGCGGGGCGGCTCGCGTATTTTTATGGGTTGAATGGGCCGTGCATGGCGATCGATACGGCCTGCTCATCGTCGCTGGTGGCGATCGACCGGGCGTGCAAGAGCCTGCAACAACGCGAGACATCGCTTGCGATCGCGGCAGGCGTGAACCTGCTGGCTGTTCCCGATGGGCTCGTGATTGCATCGCAGTGGGGGATGCTGTCGCCTACAGGGAAGGTGAGTGCCTTTTCGTCATCTGCGGATGGGTTTGTACGAGGCGAGGGGTGTGGAGTTTTGTTGTTGAAGCGCCGCGTGGAGGCTTTGCGGGATGGGGACCGTGTGTTGGGGTGGTTGTTGTCGAGCGCG